>JAYSRH010000499.1:0-6521 GCA_043721115.1 Fibrobacteria bacterium
CTATTGGCGATCTTGGTGGAACTTTCCTCCTGTGTCCTCAGGGTTAATAGAAACCCTTAAGCCTGATTTCCTCTATATAACACACATCCATTGGGATCATTTCCAGGGTCCTTCTTTGCGGATTTTCCCTAAGAAAACGCAAATTCTCATTCCTAAGGACCATAATCCGCGACTAAAGGGTGATTTGGTAAAAATGGGATACCGCAATATAACTGAACTAGGCCATGGTGAGTCCATCGCTTTGGGGCCAGAATTCCATCTTACCAGTTGGCAATTCTATCCATTCACGGACAGTGCAGCGGTCGTAGAATGTGAAGGAACTGTTTTTTTTAATTCGAACGACGCAAAATTTATGGGCAAGCCTTTAGTCCAAATCCTTCGTAGCCATCCCCAAATTGATTTTGTTTTTCGAAGCCACAGTTCTGCAAATCCCAGGGTTTGTTTCGATTTCATCGACTCGCCAGCCCCATTGCAATTTGATAACGGCGAGTACCTTCGAGACTTCGCGAAATTTACTCAAAGTACTGGCGCTCGCTACGCCATTCCTTTCTCTAGTAACCATTGCTTCTTGCATAGGGAAGTCTTTGGTTTAAACAAAACTGTGACTACTCCAACCCAAGTAGAAGAATATTTCAAAGCGCACGAAATCCTCGATCCTGAAATCAAAGTCATGGTTACCGGGGATTCCTGGTCCTCAGTAGATGGATTCAAACTGACTTCCATGGATTGGTTTACCGAACGTAATACCCGACTGTTAGAATATGCCGAGTCCAAAGCGCTAATATTGGAAAAGTTCTATGCGCTTGAAGCAAGTACGGATGTAAAGTTGGCAAAGGTGGAAAAGTATTTTCAACGATTTTTCGGGAATTTGGCATGGCCCCTCCGGTGGTTCTTTAAAAATCATCCAATTGTTTACGTGCTTACCGGTAAGCAGCGGCGATTTTTAGTAATCGATTTATTTTTGAAAACAGTGGAAGAGGTCTCTGGATTGGAAAAAGAAAGTCAAATGATCCAGATCCATACCTCTAGTCACATCTTTAATCAATGTATTGCTTTGAATTTATTCCTTTACCTTGGAATCAGTAAACGAGTGGTTTTCCGTTGCCGAAAAGCCGATGCGAAGTATCTTTGGCTATTGGAACTGTATTTTAACCTTTACGAGTGTGACATGCTCCCATTGCGGCGAATGCTTCGCCCTCGATTCGTGGCGGCATGGATACCTCGATGGCGCGAAATACTTTTGTACTTGACCATCCTTTTCAAAAAAGCAAGGGGCAAAGGTTTCTCAATGTCCGACTATTTGCCACCCGCACGAAAATTGCGATTAAAATTGCAAGACCCAAAGATCTAAAACCTGAATGAAATAACTTGACTTTTATGATTGTAAAAAACTGTTCGTTCCTAGTTTGCCTGGAATATGTCGATTGCTAAGGTATTCGAAAGTCCAATGCGCAATACTAAAGGCTATTCTGCGAAGAACCAGTTAACTTTTCCAACACCTTCTCCGCCCGCTTCCTATCCCCACCATTAAAATACACCGCAGCCACATTCTCAATCCCCCTGCGCCCCTGCTGACTCCCCAACGCATACGCAGCCGAATATTCCTCCAACGCCCTATCGTACCGCCCCTGCCCAAAAAACAGCATCCCCCGCTTCAGACGGATCTCCGGTTTCTTAATCCCCAGCCGAATCGCCTGCTCCAAAGTCAATAAAGCCAAAAAGTCATCCCCATTTTTCTCATGGATTCCGGCTATCCGTATAAAATACTCCGTCCGCTTAGGATCAATTAGCAAGCCCTCCTCATAGGCCCGCACAGCCTTCCTATCATTCCCGCCCAGCTCATGCAATTGACCCAAATAAAAGTAGGCCTCCGCAGGTGGATTGGGAAGAATGAGCAACGCTTCCTCCATCACCTTTTGCGCACTCGCATAATCGCGAATCCGCGTATACGCTTCCGCCATGGCCAGGTGGATATCCGCCTGATCCGGATCGAGCTTCAGCGCTGCCTCAAAATTCTGCAGTGCCTCTGGAATATCACCCCCCTGTAAGGCCAACTCCCCAAGCATTTGATACGCCCTAAGATTCGGCCCATCGATTTCTATCACACGCCTAAAGCAAGGAAACGCATCTCCCACCGCGCCCATAGTATAATAGACCTCGCCCAAAACCATCCAAGCCCGCGTAAACAAAGGCGATTCCTCCAAACTCCGCCGATACGCAACCACAGCCTTGTTATAACTTTTGGTCTGCACATGACAATTCCCCAAATTGAACCAAGCAAAAGCCCGATTCACCAATATCTTCGACTTCTGCGCAGCTACCCTATACTGCTCCGCCGCCCCAACAAAATCCCCCGTCTCATAAAGCCGATTTCCACTAGCAAGCGGATCTTGCGTCTTCTCCTGACTCTTCTCCTGCCTCATCTCCTGACTTTTCCCCGGCGCCTTCCCCGCGGCGCCCTCTTCCGCTAATCCCAGCGTCCATCCACCCACCCCAACCAACACCATCATCACAACCCACAACCGCAACCCCACCAGCAGCCCACTGCTCCCACTCCCTTCCGCGCGACCCCTCCGTCCTGCCAAAAGCTTAGCGCCGTGTTCGTGGGCACGAGAGAGGGGCTTTGGGAGCCGGGTGTGCAAGCCGCAGGCTTGTTTGAGCGCGTTCGCAGGGACGTCCGCCGGGGATATTCTACGCGCGAGTTCCGGAGGCTTGCCCACCCGGCTCACATACCCCATGTTTAGCCCCACGTTCACAGCCTACTTCCCTTCAATTGAAAACCGAAACGTTTGTTTAAAGCGTTGCCGAACCGCCATCTTCTGCAACGTCGCTGGTTTAAATCGCAACTGCCCTGCCGATTGAATAGCCGATGTTGCAAACCCGTAACCTACCGGTTCCTCTTTAAGTACGGACACCTGTTCCACATTTCCGGATTCGTTGACCACAAAAGTAAGCTCGACCTGTCCGGAAATTTCTTCCCGTTTTGCGCGTGGCGGAAATTTTAGCGGAGGGCTGTTCAAGGGCTTGGCATCAAAATCCGTTTGACCTTGCTCATACGTCATGGCCGCCATTCCAGCACCTACGCCACCTCCCGTACCGGATCCAATTTGCCCAGTGCGATCTCCGCCGGAAACCAAAGCGAGTCCTTCTCCACCAGCAGGACTGAGATCAATTTTAAGTCCGCCGCCTGGGGTTGAAGGCCTGGAAGGATTGGGCTGGGGCGGAGTAAAAGATTGTGTTTTGATTTCTTTGATTTCGCGTTTGATGATTTTTTCGGTTTGTGGGGGCGCCATGGCAAGTACCGTCGTAACCAGCTTCGGTAGCTTTGGACCCGCGCCGGAATGTTTCAATATCAAAACTTGAATATAGGGGACTAAAAGGTATAGCCCCAGGTTTACCGCCAAGGCTGCTAAAAAAAGTACGGATTTTTCCAGTACCGAAGTTACGCGCATGCTACTGTCCGACCTTATTCTTTCAATGAAGAAATGGAAACCTTTTTCACATTGGCCAGGTTGCATTCATCCAGCACATCCACGGCCTTGGCGATAGCGGCATCGCGGTCGGCGACGATGACGACAGCTCTATCCGGGTCTTGGCTCATATAGGATTTGAGCACGGTTCCGAGTGCCTTTAGGCTGACTGGACTTTCGTTAACATGGATACTGCCGTCTTTGGTCACGCCAATTAGCAGAGGCTGGCGCGGTAGGGATTTGGAGCTGCTGGCTTTGGGTTTGTTGATGTCGATGCCGGTTTCGCGGGTGAAGCTGCTGGTCAAGACAAAAAAGACGAGCAGAAAGAAAAGCATGTCGATCATATTGATCAAGTTGATTTCGGCTACGCGACGCGGCCGCTTGCGCAATCCAAAATCATCGCCACCCAGGGAGCTCATGCTGCCGCTCCTTTTCCAGCGAATTTACGGATGAGGCTGGTCGCACCCTCGATGCATTCATCTTCGATTTTGTCCGCTCGTTTTTGCAAATGATCGTGGCAGATAAGCAGAGGAAAGGCCACTACCAATCCTGCTTCCGTAACCATCAAGGCCTGGGCGATTCCACCTGCCATCATGGAGGGATTACCGGCTCCATACAAAGTGATTACCTGAAAGGTTTGCATGATTCCGAGTACGGTTCCTGTGAGGCCGAGCAGCGGTGCCACTCCAGCCAAAACAGCTAAGGTACCTAAGTGCCGGGACAGGGCAGGGATGTCCCGATGCAAGGATTCGCGGGCCAGGGAAATCATAACTTCCTGGCCTTGGTCGCGGGCTGCAGTGAGTGATTGATTCAGTTTGCCGTATAGACCATTGGGCTGTTTGTGATCCATTTTTCGAAAGTGCCACCAGCGCTCTAGGATGAAAAACCAACCCACTTGCCCAGCGATGAAAATGGCGCCCATCACCCAGCCGCCTTGCGAAATAATGCGCCAGAGATCGAAAAGAGTTTGGGAAAACAAAGTGGGCATATTCCCGCTATCCCTTGGGCCAAACCGTGTTCAGCGCTTTGAGGGCGTAAAATTCCATATCGGACACTAAATGATCCACGCGGTTGGCCAACCAGTTGTGCCCGAGCAAGGTAGGGATGGCAATGAGCAGTCCGGTTTCCGTGGCGATAAGCGCTTCGCCGATGCCGCCCGCCAGCAGTTTGGGATCGTTGACGCCATGCTGGGTGATGACCTGGAACATGGCGATGAGGCCGGACACCGTTCCTAGCAGGCCTAGGAGTGGCGCCGCTGCGGCCAGCACGGACAACGTGGTGAGATGCCTTTCCAAACGCGGCACCAAACGCAGGATAACTTCCTTAACATCTTTTTCAGCCATTTCCCGATCCGTGTTGCGATTGGCAGCCACCGCTCCGATGATTTGCAGGACCGGACTCTTGGGTCTTTGTTGGCAAATCTTCACAGCCTGATCGGGATTTGGTGAAGCCAATTTCTCTATGGCCTGTGCGTAAAGTCCTTTGCCACCAGCGCGGCTGACGAGTACGGACAGCAGTTTTTGCAGGAAGAGAGCCATGGCGATCACGGGAATAATGAGCAGCGGCCACATGAAAATACCGCCCGTCTTGACCGTATGCATCAAAGATTTCCAAAAGCTTTTTTCTTCTTTTTGGATATAGGCTTTACCCTGCGTTTGATTGGGCAGTATATCTAGCGGTACCGATACGGATCCTGTTTCGCCTTTCTCCATTTTTTCCAAATTGCGACCAAGGTTGGCGCTAACGTCCGCGGGCAAGTTCTCGCGCCAGTCGTACGGATTTACGGCACCGTTTCCGGCATCCTTAATAAGGAGGCCAACGGCTCCGGTTTTATCATCGCGATATGCGGAAGCTGCCATGCCGATGCGCAAGAGTGCGCCTTCCCCTGGTGATTTGTCTGCGCGTACGAAGCCGCGTTTCTCTAGGGAAATTTCCCGCGTTAAATCCAGTTCGGAATGATAAAAGCCCATGAGGTCAGTGAGAATGTCTGCTGGGGCGTCGCGCTTGGTATCCGCACCTTTCAAGATCAAATTGTAACGCTGCATGCGTTCCGGCACTTTGGCGGGAAAGCCTTTCTCAATCTGGGCGGACATTTCCGTGATACGGTCGCGCAACAATGGAGCTAATGACAAGAATTGCACCTTGGCGATTTCTGCCTGGGCTTCGGCCTCTTCCGCATCTTTGGCCAGGGATTGGATGTCTTCATGTTGGCGATCGGCTTCCAGGTTTCGGGTCTCGAGCTGGTTTTTGAGATCGTCATAGGCCTGGTTGAATTTTTCGCGCCCTTCCATGTCGGTACGCTTGTCTTCCCAGCGTTTGGCAATAACTTTATCGCGCAGTTGCCGGGCTTTTTCCAATTCTTCTTTCAAGGCTTCTAATTTATCGGCGTTTTCATTGACGGAAACCTGTGCCCTAGGCGCACGGCTTAGACCCGTGACCAGAAGCGCCAAGAGCGTGGCGGATAAAACCAGATTGCGAGTCACTTGCCGGTCTCCAGGGGTCTTGGGGCTTTGAAGGGGATGTTTACCAGTTGTGGGGCCACTTTGCCTTGGGCCACTTTCACCGCGGTGAAAATATCCTGTCGCGTTTCCGGAGACAAATCTTTGTCCTTCCAGGCATACCCACTGTCCTCTTTGGATAAAAACGCCGCCGTCTTGGCTTCTTCGTCCGCAAAGGCGAGCAAGGCAGCGCCTAGCCGCACATAGCTGCCTTCATGCATGGACCCATCCGTAGCCTGGTAACTTCCACGATACACCTCAGTGTCGTAGGCGAAGTCCAGGGAGCCTTGCATCAAGGTAAAGAAGCGATTCAACCCATCTTCTACGCCAACTACACTGTTGTCGATGGCGGCCGCGAGTTCGGTCAAATCGGAAACCCGTTTTTCCCTATCATACGGGAAATCCTTGCCGAGTGATGCGGCGAGATCGCGAACTTGTTTGGACAGGGCTTTGACGAATTCCCGCTGGCGAGATTGGAAAGCGGCGCTTTGAGATCGGAAGGCCACTTTTTGCTGGCGTGCGCGTTCTACCTGACGCTTGAGGCTGTCGATTT
>JAYSRH010000500.1:0-6511 GCA_043721115.1 Fibrobacteria bacterium
CTCTTGCAACTTCAATTCTCGTTCGGTTGAAAAGTGAAGTTCGGCGGATTATTCCATGGACATCGTAGCCTTTTTCCAAAAGAAATTCGGCCAAATACGAACCATCCTGACCGGTGACGCCGGTAATCAATGCTATTTTCTTTGCCATGTATTAAATCCTTCCTAAGACACGAGCATAGGTTCTGCTCGTCAAACCCCAAAAAATAGAAAAATGGGCGTTTCTTGCTAACTTTACCACCATGAAAATCCGCATCGGCATCATCGGCCTCGGCACCGTAGGCTCCGGCGTCCTAGACCTCCTCGACCGCCACCGCCAATTCTTTCTCCAGAGCCTTGGCTTCGAATTTGAACTCATCGCCATCTGCTCCCGCTCCCAAACCCGCCTCGACCGTTTTACCGGCCGCGCCCCATTCCTTACCCGAAACCCCCTAGAACTCGCCACAAACCCCAACATCGACGTCCTCCTCGAGGTGGCCGGCGGTGAAGACCAGCCCAAAACCTGGATTGAAACCGCCTTCGCCCATAAAAAACATGTCATCACCGCCAACAAGGCCCTTCTGGCCAAGCATGGCCAGGACCTCTTTCCCTTGGCCGAAAAGCACGGCCGCTTCCTCTTGTTCGAAGCCGCCGTTGGCGGGGGCATTCCCATCATCCGTACCCTACAAGAATGTTTCATCGCCAATGATATCCACGGACTTGCCTGCATCATCAACGGCACGTGCAATTATATCCTGACTGAGATGGCGACGTCCAAACTTTCCTTTGCAACGGCCCTCAAGCGGGCCCAGGAACTCGGCTATGCCGAGGCCGACCCCAGCTTTGACATTCAAGGCACGGACTCGGCGCATAAGGTCGCGCTGCTCGCGTCCATTTGTTATGGCAAGTATGTGAACTTTGCCCACATGTCTGTTGAGGGCATCACTACCATTTCTGCCATAGACATTCAGATGGCCGAGGAAATGGGCCTGACCATCAAGCTGCTTGGCATTGTATCCCAAGACAAGCAGGGGCGCATCCAAAGCAATGTCTATCCCGCCCTGGTCGAAAAAAGCCATCAGTTGGCTACCGTTAGCGGCGTGCTCAATGCCGTGTTTCTCAAAACGTCTGCTGTGGGAGCCATTTTGCTTTCCGGTGCCGGTGCTGGAAGTTTGCCTACGGCCAGCTCCGTGATTTCGGACTTGGTTGCCTTGGCCAGGCAGCTTGCGACCGGAAACCCTGTTCCGCATCCGATGGGTTTCTTTTCGGTCAAGAATCCAGCCCAGCTCGCGCCCATCGACGATTTGGAAACGGAATTTTATTTGCGCCTCACCGCCGTGGACAAGCCTGGCGTGCTGGCCAAGGTTACGGCCATTCTGGGGGAAGAGGGAATATCCATCCGCGCCTTGGTGCAAAAGCCTGGCCAGGATCCGGAAAATGTCCCCATCATTTTTCTCACGCATTCTGCCCGCAACTCGCATATCTATAATGCCCTCAAGCGTGTGGACGCGCTCGATATCATCCGCGCGCCCACGCAGGTGCTGCGCTTTTACCAGTAGTCGGCCCCTCCGTCACCCTTATCGACCGTCTGATCCCCACCTATGGCGGCAACCTTTACAATGTGGCGGATATTCAAGGCTATCAATGGGTTCGTTTAGGCACTCTCAAGATTGCAGATTCTCTATATCTAAAAGATCGCGAGGCCTTCCAGTAGCCCGTTTATTTTGAATCAAATGTGCCTTCGAAATCATTGGAATCTTTAGCCCGTAAAAATCGGACTTAATGCTACCGATAAAAAGTTCCTCGTTTTTTACCCCATCCAAAGAGGTAATCAAATCTATTCGGACGGGAGGGAAACCCAATTGAATGACATTTCTTTCGGTCTGGAGATCTGCCTGTGAAATAGAAAGCTTTCCAAATCCAAATTTTTTAAGTGCAGATAAAATTTTTACAGCGTTTTCCGAATTAGTCCCGATGAGAATGTCCAAATCCCCAGTAAATCGCGGGTATCCATGAAACGCAACGGCATACCCACCTACAACTAAGAATTCAACTTTTTCTTCCAACAATAAGGCTAAGAACTCTTTGAAGTCTTGGTTCAAGTTCTTGTCGAATTTCAAAGTATTGCCCCCGTAGGATAGCCATCGCTTCTAATCTTTTAGCTGGTGTCTGGGCTAACCAATATTCCCTATCGCCCGAATCCTCGTCTAATTTCAGCAAGGTGATGTTTTTCAAGGTATGTCAATTATAGCTACATCGCCTCCAGAAAACCTGCTTTGAGCCATTTGCAGAATTTACCCCTAAAATCTGGAATTTCATCTCATGTGGTTTAAACCAATTGTTGAAATATGTACATATGGGTATACTTTGGAGGAAGGGCCTGAATGAAGGAATTTCATTGGATGGGCGATAGTTTAGATATGCTCGGTTCTTTCCCCAATGAGGTTAAACGAGAAATATGTGCCAACGCGGGATAGATAATTAAACATACCAAAGGTAGCGACAACATATTTGCAGATCTTAAGGTAAAAAATGCCGATGAGCATGATTTAAAATCAACGCTAGGAATCATGATTATCAAACTGATGAGAGAGAAAAATATTAAGCAAACAAGCGCTGCTTCTTTGTTTGGCATTACTCAGCCAGAAGTATCGAGGCTTAAAGGGGGGAATTTATCTCATTATAGCGTAGAGCGATTATTAGGGTTTTTAACAAAATTGAATCAGCGGATAGAGATCAAAATTTCTCCTTCAAATTGGCGCAAGGCCGCAGAAATCGTTTTAGTCTAAAGTTTTTTGGTCGAATTTATTTTATGGATTTTGAATGGGACCCAGCAAAAAATGAGTCCAACCAACCAAACCATGGCCTTTCATTTTGGCGGGAAGGGAAAGTGGAGTATGAAAAACAAAACAAAATACACTAAAGCGCCTAAAGGTATTGCCCAGGCCATTTCAGCCTCGGAGCCCATTGAAGATTTCCTTCCAGGTCCAGATAAACTGGTTTTTAAAGATGAATCGGTTAAAGTGACCACATGATTAAGCGTGTGGTAGATCTGTATGCGAGACATTATACGCATTCTGGGTCTTAACACCCATTTTCTTTACCAGCCAACTGTCACATTTTCGTCACGCCCATGTTTCAGTTGATGCCTTTGACCTACTGGCTCGCCATCTGGGATATTCGCAATCGGATTCTCAAGATTCTGCATCGTGTAACCTTGTATTTTATCTCCCGGCTACGGTTGGATGGGGAAGATTCATGCTCGCCAGAAAATTCGAGAAATATCTCATCTTCTCTAGCGATGTGGTTTCCATCAATCTTGCTTTCGCGCTTATTTTTTGGATGCGTTATAAAAGTGGATTATTGCCCGATGCCCTGGACCCGGATAAGAGCTTCGGCCATTATACCCGTATTGCTTTCATACTTTCCCTCGTCTGGATCGCCTATTTCTTTATAAGCGGCCTGTACCGGGACTGGTACTTGCAATCGCGGGCCGTTCAGCTTGTTGTCGTCTCGAAGGAAATCACCACCGGCTGCCTGATTATCTTTGCCGTCACCACCGGTTCCGATATCATGGAGCACATATACGAACACAAGCTTTATCACATTTTCACATGGTCGCGAGCTACGTCCTTTATTTCCTACTGGGGCACCTTCCTCATTTCCGTAAACGGTTTCCGCATGATGGTGCAAGCTTTTGTTCGACGCCTTCTGCGCCAGGGCCGTGGTCTCGATCGCATTCTTATCTTGGGGGCCACGGAATCCGGTTTTCAGATTCAGCAGGAATTAAAAGCAGTTCCGGAACTCGGTTGGAAATTATTCGGTTACGTCGACGAAAACCCGGCGCTTAAAGGCAAGCACTTTCAGGAACATCCCGTCCTTGGAAAGTATGCTGACTTGCCCGAGATCATTGGTTCGAACCGGATTGGCGGGATCATTATCAGCCATGAATCAGCCTCGCATAATGAAATCATCCGCATCCTGTCCCATGTCGCTGAGTTTCCGCTTTCCATCTTCATAGTGCCGGATTTGTATGATGTGGCCAGCGGACATTTTAAAACCAGCGCCGTGCACGGCATTACTTTGAAAGTGTTGTTCCCCGAGCACATGCCGGTTTGGGAAGCGCAGATCAAACGACTGATGGATATCGTTGTTTCGGCCTTGATTCTGGTGGGCGGATTCCCGGTGCTAATTTTGACCGCCCTTGCCATTAAACTGGACTCGAAGGGTCCGGCCTTTTATAGTCAAGAGCGTATCGGTTTGTATGGGAAACGCTTTTTCATTCATAAGTTCCGCACCATGCGCACTGATGCCGAGAGTCAAGGTCCGCAATGGGCGACGGCCAAAGATTCCAGGGTAACGCGCCTGGGACGTATTTTGCGCCGTACCCGCCTTGACGAATTGCCGCAACTGTGGTGCATTTTGGTCGGGGATATGAGTCTCGTTGGGCCTAGGCCGGAACGGCAGCATTTCATCAGCCAACTAAAACATGAGGTGCCGTTGTATTTGCGAAGGCTTAAGATGAAGCCGGGATTGACGGGATGGGCGCAGGTCAAGCATCGCTATGATTCTTCTATTGAAGATGTGAAGACTAAGATTCTGTTTGATTTGTGGTACTTTGAGAACATGTCCATTTCCTTGGATATGTTGATTTTGCTGCGAACGGTTTGGGTTGTGGTGACTGGGTACGGAGCGCGGTGATTCTGTGGGGACCCGGCTCTGGAGCTGGGGCCTCAACGGCTGCGGTCTTGGCTGGTCGATGCCTTGGGTTGATGTCTGGCCGGGTGATTCGCAGGGTCCAGATGGCTCCGTAGCGCGCGAGCTGGTTCTGTAAACAGGGGTCTTCTGCAGGGCGCTGTTAGAGGCCGGGACCGGCCGGACTCGCCGCGACCTACGCCAATTCGGCCCCAGCCCCAGAGCCGGGCCTCCTCACTTTCGGCGGGCTTCATATCAAAAAAAGTCGGGTAGTACCTAAGAAAATCGGCTCGATCGTATTAAATCTTGACATTCGATTAAAAATGGCATACATTGTAATACAATGATTGAATACGTAAAAGACGTTTTAAAGGACCTAGAAAAAGGGAAAATACCCGAAAGAGTTTTTCTTCAAATCCATCATTGTTTTGAGTCAATCCAGTCCATTGGTGATTTGACGATTTTTGATATTAAGGCAATAAAAGGCGAATTTAAGAACAATTACTATAGACTGCGGAAGGGTCAATACCGAGCTATTTTTTATTTCGAAGGTAAAAACATTAAAGTCGTTGCGCTGGAGCATCGAAGTGAGGTCTACAAAAAATGGCAATAGTTACTCTAAGGTTAAATGACGAAGAAGAAAAAATATTGGATCTACTGGTCAATTATTTTGATGCGGATAAATCTAAAATATTAAAAGAAGCGATGTGGGACAAGTTTGAAGATTTGCGTGATCGTGAAATCATAGAAAACTTTGAGAAGAAGAGCAAATCAGGAAAGGTTCAATTTTCAAGCGCAAACGACTTGTTAAAGAAGATCGAGAAAAAGAAAAAAGCCGCTTAACCAAAATCTATTACTGAATTCACCACTGTCCAAAATGTTTTGAATTTTTTACCCAAGATTTAAGTTAAAAAATCGAGTTCGTAGTGCCGACCCCAAAGTGGGTAGATTTAGGTTTGGAAATAACTAAACCAAAACTAAGGAGCCTTCTTTGGTGGGGGAGGGGGAATTTATTCCATTTTAAAACAACAGCCACACCATGGTAAAAATATCAAAAAACTAGTCAACTATAGTCCCGAAACATGGAGATACAGGGTAGGCGGCTTCAGAATATTTTACACGATCAAGGACAAAACCAAAATTATTTCGATCCTGACAATTTCCAATAGAAAAGATTCGTATTAAAAATAGTGTTCACGGTTGACTACGGGAAAATCAAAAGTTATACTGATGGTATAACCAGGAGGTACATGTGGCTTTTATGAAAACCGCAATATCCATTGATGAGAGACTGTTCAAAAAGGCTGAAAACCTTTCAAGTAAGCTTAATGTTTCACGCAGTCAGCTTTTTGTCCAAGCTCTCGAATATCTTATTGACAAAAGCGAAACTTTGGAAATCATACAAAAATTAAACGCGGTGTATGGCGCGAATGACCGGGAACAGTCCACGGCGCTGAAGGTCGGAAAAAGGAAGATGAAATCTATTGTCGATAAATGGTGATGTACCAAGGTGAAATTTATTGGCTTAACTTAGACGAACCGCGGGGATCTGAACCGGGGTATCGCCACCCATTTGTTGTTATTCAAAACGATGCGTTCAATGAAAGCAGGATAGGTACAGTAGTGGTCTGTGCCTTGACTTCAAATATAAAACTGGCCTCTGCTCCTGGAAATGTCCTTCTGAAAAAGGGCGAAGCTCATTTGACCAAAGCAAGTGTTGTCAACATTTCCCAGGTATTGACAGTTGACAAATCGGATCTCAGAGAAAAAATTGGCAGGCTTTCGAAGAAGCGAATGGAAGAGGTTCTTGACGGCTTGTCTTGTCTTTTAAAGCCCAGTG
>JAYSRH010000501.1:0-6496 GCA_043721115.1 Fibrobacteria bacterium
CGATTTCCGTCTCGTCTGCGCCACCCATAGGGACTTGCGCAAGGAAGTTGCGGAAGGCCGATTTCGTGAAGACCTGTATTACCGTCTCAATGTCGTGGAAATCCGGATACCACCTTTACGGGAGCGCCCACACGATATCCTTCCATTGGTTCAGCATTTTCTTTCCTCCTTGCTCCCTGTTGCTGAAGCGCGGGTTGCCTCAGCATGCTTTCCCCGTCACCTGCTAACCCTATCCTTTCCTGGAAATATCCGGGAACTGAAAAATTTGGTCGAACGGTATTCGGTTATGCGTACCTTGGGTTGGGGTTGGAACGAAGCCGCCAAAACGGATAGCGTAGCCGAAAAGTTACCTCCCAAGCCGGAAACCATCGGTTTTTCAAGCCATATGCCGTCATACCCAAGCCGAATACCCAATTCTAGGGTATCGGAAGCGGAAATTACGCATGCCTTAGCCACTTGCGGGCAGCATAGAAGCAAAGCGGCAACATTGCTGGGAATTTCCCGCCGTGCGCTACAATACCGTTTAGCGAAAATGACTCGCGTTTATTAGCAACTTCCCCTTCCCTGTGCGTCGTTTTCCCGCTATATTAATGCATCGCTATGAGAGACAAATCGGAAGGCAAAATGGCCACCAAGCAGTCTCGCGTAGCCTTGCGTTTTGTTCCCGCTACATTGATCACAGGTTTTTGCCTAACCCTACTGCTTTTTTCACCGGATGTAACCGAATGGACCAAACCTTGGTTCTACGGATTGTTCTTGAAAGGAAAAGGCGCGCCCCCAGCATCCCATTCCGTTGCAGTGGTTTCCGCTGCCACCGAATCAGGCGAACTCAACCGCGAATCGCTGACGACGCTGGTAAAATCCATCCTCCAATTGCACCCCAAAATCCTGGCTATCAATCTGTCCGCCACCACTGCAACGGACCCGGCCCTATCCAACAGTGCACCCACCCAGGGGGACGTGGTCATTGCACATGGATTCCATAGCTTGCAGCCTTGGGTCTTTACGGATGCAGGAATGCAGCCCTATTCGTCCATCCTTTCCCACTCCCTGTATCCGCTTTTGGACGGTCCCAGCCAAGCCTTAAATCTTCCCATGGGCCAAGAATTGGAAATGTCCGACACGCTGCTGAAATGGTCTTGGGCTTCAACCGGATTTTCTTGGCCCCTGGAAAGAAAAAATCTTTACTTCGTGCAGGCTTTTGCGCGCCTAGGGCGAGGTGTTGTCGGCAACTTGGCGGTAGAGGCAGTTCGCCGTTCCCTGGGCATTTCCGCTCAAAAAGTTGGTTACCTGGATGGAATAGGCGTGCTTATTGATGCCGATCATGTTCTGCCTTTAGACTCAAAGGGACGAATGTACCTTAGGTTTCATTCCGAGGGTGACATTCCACGCCTCTCCGCTACAAGCTTGATGAATGGTGGCGTGCCGATAGAGTCTGTGCGCGGCAGGATCGTTTTTCTGGATGCAGTGGCCTTGGACGCACCAGGAATTAAAACTCCCACAGGACACCGTTCTGCCACGGAAATCTGGTCGGAAGCAGCTGCTGGAATACTCGATAAGACACTCATAACCGCACCGGCATGGGGATCTATTTTGCCGATAATTCTAGGGATTATTTTTTCGAGCCTTGTGATCCTCACCTTGGTGCTTGATTTCAGCAGCGCAACGGTTTTGGCCTTGGCGTTGTTTTTGGCCGGACTGTACCCGTTTATCGCCTTCGTGATTTTTGTAAAATCCTCGTTGTGGCTGCCACCGGCACTACCAGCCATGATGGTTGCGGTAAGCTTCATTCCATTTTTTGCCGTGCGCCTACTCTTCCCTACACCTGTCCAAAAATCAATGGCTATTCCTCCAACTTCCGGCTTCGACCCAGTGCTCCTATCCATGGCCAGCGGAGGTGCACGTCCGGGCGCCGCAAGAACTGGCCTGTCGCAAACCCCGCCCCGGGGTATTCCTGTCCAGGCTGCAGCGCCATCAATAGCCAATCCCTCTCCCCCACTGCGTTTCTCCGATCCTCGCGACCCACCCATCATCCCATCCCCGAATGACTCTGCGCCCTCTGATGGCAGCAAAGACGTTATGCCCAGACATGCGCATCCCGCCCCAACACCGGCCTACCAAGCACCGGCAGCGCCTGTCCATACGGGTAATATTTCCGATGATATCGAACGGGATGCCAAGGGTGGATTGATTCGCGTCGGCAAATACAAGATTGTCCGGAAAATGGGATTTGGATCAGCAGGCGATGTTTTCGAAGGCTTTGACACGCATATGGGACGAAAGGTCGCCATCAAAACCATCACTAAAAACGCATCTGCCCATTTCGATCGCGCGGCAGAACGTTTTGTCCTGGAGGCAAAGGCAGCCGGCTCATTGAACCACCCGTGTATCAATACCGTTTACGACTTCGGCACCGTTCGTGAGGTATCTTACATGGTACTCGAATACCTGGACGGAATCACCCTTTCCCAATGGATGCGCAATAATACCACGCCTCCCATGCCCCAAGCAGTGGCCCACTGGCTGCAACAAATCAGTTCGGCCTTGGATTTTGCCCATGGACATAAGGTCATTCATCGCGATCTTAAACCCGCCAATCTAATGGTGGTCAACAACGGCGCAACCATCAAACTATTGGATTTCGGCATCGCCAAAATGGAAGATGTCGGCTTAACGCAAACCGGCATGACTGTGGGCACGCCATCTTACATGTCTCCTGAACAGCTAAGCGGGCTCAAGGTGAGTCCTGCTTCGGACCAATATGGATTGGCCGTCGTCATTTATCAGCTGCTGACTTATAAACTACCGTATATCGGCACAAAAATTCCTGAACTGTGCAACCGCATTCTCAAAAATGAGCTCGTACCCATCCTTGAATTTAATCCAGCGCTCGGTGTCGCATTTTGGGAGGCATTGCGCAAAGGCATGTCTAAAACACCAGAAGATAGGTATGCAAATTGCACGGAAATGTATCAGGCCTTAGAAGCAGCTTTCCCTTTAACCGATCCTGCATACGTTTGAAGGGTTTTTACTAATGAAAGGTTTCACTACGTGATTGGCAATGTTCGGTCGATAACCGTTTTCTCCTATTTTGCATATTCCCTGACTCTGGGGCAGAATTCAACTAAACCTGTTAGTTCGCAAACCCCTGCCACATCGGCTCCCATTGAAAAGTCCACGGCAGATAAAAATGGAGATCCTGCACTTAAGAAGATTAAAGTCGCATATCAGAATAGTCAATTTAAAGACGCGGAAGACCGACTCAATCGCCTGATCAGGCAGTCGAATAAGGCTGCAACATTGGAAGAGGCAACGCTTCTTTTAGCTGATGTTGAAATTCGTCTGAACCATAATGACGTCGCACTTGCCGTTATTGGCCGCTTTCAGCGCACTTTTCCCAGCTCATTACAAATAGCCCGTATCAACTACTACCAGGGCCAAGCCCTATTGAATCAAGGCAAGTACGGAGCAGCCGCCAAATCCTTTGCTATTGCCGCCTCCCAATCCATGAAAGAGGGAGTATACGAAGCATCCAGCAAGGGCCTTTGGCATATCGTGGATGGAGGGGGCCTGACCAGCGAAGAAATGGAAGCCACCCTGGACGTGCTCAACCGCGATCCCACGCTACAAGCCGGTCTCATGGAACGAATCGGTGATCAATACCTGCGCGAAGGTCGTTATCAGGCTGCCCGGCATACCTTTGAAGAATGGCTGGACCAGTTTCCGAAATCGGAAGCCGCTTCGCGGATTAAGTCCAAACTGAAACAAAGCAAAGACTCCCCGCAGCAAAATCGAACCGTACTGTTGATGGCCCCGATGACGGGAGAGTTCCAGGAAATTGGAAAGGCCGTCAAAGAAGGAGCGTATTTAGCCCTCGACGAAAACAATGCGCGTGGAATTGGCGGTCGCGTGGATACGCGAATCCTCGACGACCAAGGTAACCTTATTATTGGAATCCATCGATTGCGCAAAACCATGCGCGACGAAAAAATCGATGCCATTCTGGGGCCTGCAATGAGCGATTTAAGCGCTGCAGCCGCCATTGACCTTTCTGCGCGCAAAAGTCTTGTGCCCATGGTTACCCCCACCGCAACCACTCATGGTATCGCGGCATTGGGCGACGGCATCTTCCAGTTAAATGTAACAACCGGTACTTTAGGACAAAGAGTGGCCACCTATGCCGTGTCTTGCCTCAAGCTCAAGGACTTTGCCATTGTTGCGCCAAACAGCGAATACGGTTTCCAACTCGCCGAGGCCTTTCAAAAAGCCGTAGAAAAAATCGGCGGCACCATCCTCACCACACAATACTACGAACCGGACGCTAATGATCTGGGGCCCCAATATGCGGAGATTCGAAAACTGGCCGTAAAAATCTATTTCGAAAAATTGAAAATTGAAACTGGCGCTCCTGCTCCTGATGCCAAGACTTACGCCAAGGCGCTTTCCGACTCGACCCTAATGCTCGACGGCATATTCATGCCCGCCACCAACGGGGAGGAAGCCTATAAGGTGGCCTCCCAAGCCTCATTCAACAAACTACGCGCACAATTCCTGGGCTCTTCTGGCTGGAACGATAAAGCCATCCTACATCGCAGCGGCGCCGGCGCCCTGATGGGCTCGATATTCAGTATGGACTTTCAGGAGAATCCCAAAACTGAAACTTGGTCCAACTTCAGCCGCGCCTTTTCAGCCCGGTGGAAACATCCTCCCGATAAGGTCGCGGCGCTATCTTACGATGCAGCAAAATTCCTGTTGCAGGGCATGTCCACGGCTTCCGGCGAGGATCAGCTGATTCCCAGCCTCAAATCTATCCGGAGCTTCAACGGCGTGCTCGGACGAATTGAATTCGATGAAAAATACGGTGCCAATGCAAATGCCGCCCTCTACCGCATTGAAAAAAAAGGTTTCAACGAAATCGAATCCTGCTCGGAAACGGATTAGACCATGACCTTGGTTAAGGAGGCTTAGTTTGTCTACCTGTTGGGATATGTTATGCGGTGAAGATTGTGCCTATTGCCGTTACAAGCAGGCTCGCTATCGTCAAGGATTCAGCACACCCTGTTACGAATGGTTTAGGGAACGGAAAATCGAAAAAAAATGCCGACAATGTTTATTTTACTTGGAACAGCGCAAAACAAATCCAGCGCTTGTAGACGATCCAGCCTGGCACCCCGCCACCTAGGAACATATTAGCGTGGAAAAACTGGACGAAGCCAACTCACTCATTGAATTGAGAGTGGAAAAACTGGTTCCCGGTGGAGACGGCATGGCCCGCCATAACGGTAAAGTGGTTTTTATTCCAGCAACTTTGCCCGAGGAAAAAGTGCGCGTGCGAATCCTAACGGGAAAAAAGGATTTTGCCCATGCTGAGGTAATGGAGATTATAGAAGCGTCCCCGTTACGTCAGGCTCCGCCCTGTAAAGTGGCCGGAGTATGCGGTGGCTGTGATTGGCAGCACATCGAATATCAAGAACAGATTAGGCAAAAAGTGGCTCTGACCGAGGACGCCCTTCGCCGGACCGGAGGCTTTTCCTTTCCAAGTTTGGTCATGGAAACTGGGAAACCGCTCGGTTACCGTAATCGGGTACAAATCCACCGGGATGCATTGGGGCAAAGCGGTTTTTTGGCAAAGGCTAGCCACAATATCGTGCCCATTTCCACTTGCCCAGTAGCCCATCCAGCCTTGAATACACTGTTCCAATCACCACCCAAAATGCCATCCCAAACGGCAGTGGAAGTCAGTCAAAAAGATCTGGAATTCTCCAGAAACCGATATCCAGCATGGGCCCATTCCATGCCTGCGGGCAACAAGGACTTTCTCATCAGTGGCGAGGACGGTTCCGTTGAAACCGGCTTCTCGGTGGATGTACAGGGACGCGCCATTCATTTCGACCTGCGTTGTTTTTTTCAAAGCAATGTAGAGATGCTGGAGAAGCTCCTGCCCTTTGCTTTGAAAGGATTGACGGGCAAATCCGCAATGGATCTGTACTGCGGCATCGGCCTCTTTGGAGCGTTTTTGAAGGATGGCTTTGACACTATTTTAGCCGTTGAAGAAAATCCAATCGCATTAAGTTATGCCCGTCGAAACATTGGAGGCAAGCATGTTTTTCTACAGGGGAAACTGGAAGACCTGATTCTAAAGGGTCAACGTGAACTTGTGAATTTTCACTCGGATGTCATCCTCGTCGATCCACCCCGATCCGGGCTCGACACTTCTGTACGCGATTTTCTGATTGCGGCACGGCCAGAAAAACTAGTCTACGTTTCCTGCAATCCTGTTACCCTGGCTCGCGATTTAAAAGCCCTGTTGGCCGCAGGTTTTATCCTGGAAGATCTTCGACTTTTCGACTTCTATCCCCAGACTTCCCATATAGAAGCAGTCGCCAAACTCAATACAGCATGAAATTTGGAACGAATTAATCAGTATGTTGCTTGCTCCGTTCATAACGATATTGGTTTTATTTTTACCCTCTTTAGTCATTTCTCAAACGCTCTA
>JAYSRH010000502.1:0-18803 GCA_043721115.1 Fibrobacteria bacterium
GCGTTCCGGACAGAAACAGACTTCGACATCCGGATTGAAACGCTTTAGAATTGCCCGGAAGCGTTCCGTGGTTCCGGGATAAAGCGTGCTTCTTAGGACAACGACTTGATTCGCACTTAAATGAGGCCCTAGCTCCTCGCTGAGTCGAAGCAAGGTTCGCAGTTCCGGGTTGAGATGTTCATCAACAGGGGTTCCGATTACCACAATAATAATATTGGCATCTGCCACTACAACCGGGTCGGTGGTAGTGGAAAGGGTTTTATGGATGACGCGTGATAGTGCCGCATCGGCCCCTTTGTCAAGAAATGGCATCTTGCCCTGATTGATGGGATTAATGGCATTTTGGTTGATATCCTGAATAATAACGCGAAGGCCTTGGTCGGCTAAGGCTATTGAAAGTGGCAGACCGACATGACCCGCCCCCCCAATCACACAAACATCATATTTAAAATGCATTGGAATAGTCAAAGCCCCACCTCTCCACATTGCCTGAAAATAGAAAAAAGGCCCTATCCAAGGATTCCCCCTCCATTATCGACTATCCAAGCAGTCAAAACAAGTCGACAGCACATTGGAAATAGGGCCTATCGCAAGACAATCCGGTTTCTTCTTGATGACCCGCTTAGGATAAGAGAATAATGGCAAGTGACATTTCGTTCCCTATTCCAAATGACGCGTGGGAATACCCGGGACTGGTTCGCGTGCGTCTTAATTCCCCTTCTTGGATTTCTCTATTTTCTGATTCTACATCACTCACCCAAATACTTTTTAGGTGGTGGGTTATTGCTTGCCACATACTACTTCCTCTGGTTCTCAAAACTAGGTCAGAGGTTTCAACCCAACTCTCAAACCATTTTAACGCTAGTCGCAATTGCGCTACCCATATTAGGTGCTTGGCAATATCTCCAAATGGCCGACCTAGGAGATATTGACCAGAGCTTCTACTCAATGGCTTTATGGAATCTTCGCCACGGTAACATTCACTTTACATTTGATAGCTGGACCATGTTTGGAATCCATTCGCAATATACGGCACCTTTGTGGATACCTGTGCATTGGTTTTTCGGAGACTTGGGCATCAAATTAGGGCAAGGCGCGGTTTTAATTGTAGCTGCACTTTTATCGGTTCGTTGCATCAGAGATGTTCCACAAACAGCCGCGTGGGGGGCGCTCGCCATAGTTATGTCGCCGCAGATAGCTTCTCAATTTTTTTACGGCTTCCACCCAGAACACATCGGCGCACCCGTACTGGTATTGGCCTTGCATGCCTATAGAAACAAGAAGCTGATTCCTTTTTTACTGTGTACCCTCTTCCTGGTTTATTCCAAGGAAGCATTCGCCATGGCCATCGGGGGAATTCTCTTGTTGGCATTGGTAGAAAGACGATCCTGGAAATGGATTTTTCTTCCCGGCATTCTCTGTTGCGTATTACTCAGCATCTATTGGTGGGTGGTTCTACCTTACTTTGCACCAAAAGGAAATATGCTTTCCAATTTAATGCCTGTTTCTCTAAACCAAATTGTGGAAAATTGGTTGCGTTTTCGGAACGTAACCTATGTTTTTCAAGCCTCCCTACCTTTCCTTCCGCTTTTGATCGTACTTCCTAAGCGGTATTTATTGCTGCCCATCCCCATCATAGTCTTCTATACCGCTTTCCCCGATACCTTTTACCTTTCATTGTGGGCCAACTACGCCTTTCCAACTGCAACTCTCTTTACTGCCGGGCTCGTGTTGGAGCCAGGGCTACAGTTCAGCAAACAAAGCGATAAGAATACCGAAGCTGCCGTTTCCATTGACAGTCGTATCCTAATCGCGTGCGCGGTAACGGCCCTACTCTGTTACCCTTTATGGAGGGAACCTTTTTCAATACCTATTGGCCACTTGGAGCGCTCGCGCGCCGTGGACAAGCTGAATTCTATGGTGCCACTTGACGCGCCAATTCTAGTCAATGGTCCATTCCTAAGCCGGTTCTCGGCCAGAAAGGAAATTTCGACCTGGGGATATCGGAAGAAACCTATGACTTATTTTGACTATGCCGTTATAGATGTCGTACTTCCCTTTTGGCTGTTCACTTCCGAACAACGAAAACAGAGTCTCGATAGCCTTGAACGCGACCCTGCCTGGACGAAAGAATACGGTCAGGACGGGCTGTATATGTTTCATCGTCGGCGACCCTGAAAGAAAATGACACTATCATGAATAACCAAAAGCCCGTTGTTTCCGAATTCAACGCCGACATTCAGGCCAATAATGGTTACCTCTATACGAACAACGCTCCCTTTTCCTCGCAGATCGCCAATTCGAGGATAACGGCAGCTACGTCAACTTTCATCCACAAAGACCTTAAAACTATTATTGATATCGGTTGCGGTGATGGAACATATACATATGAATTACAATCCTGCTTTACCGAAATATCCTTTACGGGAATAGATCCGGCGGCAGCGGCCATCGAATTTGCCAAGAAGAAATTCCCGAAAGTCGAATATCTGGTAGGTGATTTGCTTGATCCTGCTACTTTTCCAAAAATCAAGTTCGACCTTGGAATTATCAGGGGTGTAATCCATCACCTTCCAGATGCCGCCCAAGGAATCGCCAATGCCACATTGCTAAGTGACAGTCTTTTGATTATTGAACCGAATGGCAATAATCCTATTTTGAAATGGCTCGAAAAGCATTCACAATACCATATCGACCACTCTGAACAATCCTTTACAAGCGCGCAGTTGGTCGAATGGTGCAGTGCTGCGGGATACCGAATTCAATCGCTTGATTTTATCGGATTTGTGCCCTTTTTCTTTCCCACGCCACTGGCCAAGATTATCCGTTTTTTCCAGCCGATGCTGGAACGGGTTTATCCTCTGAAAAAATATTTAGGGGCGCAAATAATTATCAAAATGGAGAAAAAGGCGGCAGCCCTATTTGATTAGATAGAATGGCTGCCCCAAAAATATCATTCAAGGAACGAGTGTTAGCCAGCCATGGCGATCGGGTGCATCTCCATATTGAATAGCTTGAAACGCATTGTATAAACTCAACAATGTTTCGCCCGCCTCATCCGGTTGTCCGAATGTGAATTTTTTCTCCCGGTAATGCACAGCGTGGATTGGAGTGATGACTACCGCAGTTCCACATGCACCCACTTCCTTGAATTGGTCCAGGCTGGACAAAAGAATGGGTTCCTTGATCACCTTTATGCCCATCTCCTTGGCCATTATTTGCAAGCTTTCATTGGTGATGCTTGGCAATATGGAATCGGAGTCCGGAGTCTTGTATTCACCGGCATGGGTAATTCCGATGAAATTAGAAGACCCGAACTCGTCCACATATTTATTTTCCTTTGGATCAGGATAAAGCACAATTGGGAAACCCTTGCGTTTGGCTTCATCACCCGGCTTTAAACTTGCCGCATAGTTGCCGGCCATCTTTGCCCGCCCGGTACCTTTAGGCGCTGCTCGATCGTATTCCTCCATCACGAGCGCTTCCAGGGGTTTGAACCCGTCCTTGTAATACGGACCAACGGGAGTTACCAGAACAATGAAGGAATAAGTGTTTGAAGGCTTAACGCCCACTGCGGGTTCAGTGCCGATAAGCAGCGGCCGCAAATACATGCTCGCTCCCGTTCCATATGGCGGGACAAATTCGCGATTGAGTTCTACAGCTTGACGACACGCCTCGACAAAAAGTTCCGTGGGGGGTGCTTGCATCATTAAGCGTTCGGCGGATTGCTGCATGCGCTCTGCATTCCGATTGGGTCTAAAAATTACAGTTTTACCTGCCTTGGTTGTAAAAGCTTTCAATCCTTCAAAACAGGCCTGTCCGTAGTGGAGGCAGTTAGCCGCCACATGCAGGGGAATGAAGGGGTCACGTTTTACTTGAAGCGGGCCCCATTTCCCATCCTCATAATCAGCCTGAATCTGACCGTGAGTAGGCAAATATTGGAATCCCAGATTTTTCCAGTCGAGAGCCTTAGTTGGCGCCATAATATGCTCCTATTCATTCACAAGATAATAAAACAGCCTCATTATCGGTCCCATCAAATTACGCACTCAGACCCCATGGAATTATTATTTCATGCATGGAAGAGCATACTGAACCTTGGTCCGGACGTCTTGGCCTAGTTACTGGATACCTTTTGGCCTGGACGGCCATGACCCTGGCACTGACTTTTGCCTCTCGCTCATTGCATATTGGACCAGGATTTTCAAATCCCCTACCCTATGCCGGCATTGCCATGGTTATTCATCAATGCGGGCTTTTGGTACGTAAATGGTTGGCCAATTGAAAACAACATCAACGTCCATAGGTCATTTCATAGCCGGTTTGAAGAATGGCGCAGCTACTTTTTTTGCAGGGATCGCCGCCTTCAATAATTTTCTATTGCTGTCCCTCGCCTACTTTTTTGGGATTGGACTATCCAAGGTATGCCTTTTTGTATACGGGATTATCACCCGGAATCGTACGCCTAATAAACCGGAAACATATTGGTCGGAAATCCATTTGGGCGCGGAACCCTCGGATTCCTACTATCGCCCCTTTTAAACAGCACACATGTTTATTCTCGGAATCAGTTGCCACTACCATGATGCCGCCGCCACGTTACTCAAGGATGGAAAGGTGGTATTCGCCGCCGAAGAAGAACGCTTTACCCGATTGAAGCACGATTCCTCATTCCCAGTCAACGCTATTAAGGCCTGTTTGGACGAATCCGGTATATCCATCGACCAAATCGACGCTATCGCCTTTTACGAAAAACCGTTTCTAAAATTTGAACGCATCATCCGTCAGCACTTGGATTTTTTTCCCCGCACTTTCAAAACATTTCAAATGGCATTGCCCTCATGGCTTACTGAAAAAGTTCGCGTTCGCCAGGTGCTTAGGAAAAAACTTGGTTATAGAGGTGATGTGTTTTTTATCAACCATCATCTATCACATGCTGCAGCTGCTTTTCTACCATCGCCATTCGAAGAAGCCGCTATCCTAACCGTGGACGGAGTGGGCGAATGGTCAACAACGTCCATTGGACGAGGTCGCTGTACGACTCTGGAACTCAACAAGGAAATCCGATTCCCGCATTCATTGGGCCTACTCTACTCAACACTTACCGCCTACCTTGGCTTCAGCGTAAACAATTCGGAATACAAGGTGATGGGTCTAAGCGCCTATGGCTTAATGGACCGGGAGAAGAATGCCTGGTACCAGAAATTGAGAAGCGTAATTGATATTAAAGCAGATGGCAGCTATAAACTGGATATGGACTATTTCGTCTACCAGTTTTCCGATCGCATGCCCTCCAAAAAACTGTGCGCGTTGCTCGGTGGACCAATCCGAATCGAGTCCGACCCGCTGGACAATCGCCATCGCGATATCGCCGCAGCTGTGCAAATGCTTACTGAAGATGTCGTTTTAGCCATGCTCCGATTCGCCCATCAGGAAACGGGTAGTGATAATGTGGTTTTGGCTGGTGGAGTGGCATTGAACAGCGTGTGCAATGGAAAAATATTGGTCGCCACAGGATTCAAAAATATTTGGATCCAACCCAATGCCGGAGATGGCGGCAGCAGTATGGGCTCGGCATTATTTGTACACAATGTTATTCTTGGGCATGCACGCAATTATGTCTTGGAAAACGTGTATTTGGGGCCAGCTTATTCTTCGGATGAAGTAGAAAAATTTCTTGTGCGCTCCGGGATCAAGTACTCCAAGTTTGCCGCATCGGAAGACTTGGTATCTAAGACCGCTAGCCTGATAGAGGCGGATCAAATCGTCGGTTGGTTTCAAGGTAGGATGGAATGGGGACCTCGGGCCTTAGGCGCCCGTAGCATTCTCTCCAACCCCTGTTCCTCTGCTATGCAATCCATATTGAACGAAAAGGTCAAACACCGCGAAGCCTTTCGTCCCTTCGCACCGGCTGTTTGCGCCGAGGATGCGGAAGAGTACTTCGTCTGCGACAGTCCCGTTCCCGTCCCAACCGACTTCATGCTCATGGTCTACCCTATCAGGGAAAAATACCGTTCCCGACTGCCCGCTGTGACCCATATAGACGGCAGTGGACGTTTGCAAACTGTTCGTCGCGATCAAAACCCAAGATTTTACGATTTGATTAAAGCCGTCGGAAAACTTACTGGCATTCCCATGCTCGTGAATACCTCGTTCAACATCCGAGGGGAACCGATCGTATGCACACCGGAGCAAGCCTATCGATGCATGATGGGTACAGGGATCGACTATTTGGTTTTGGAAAACTTTTTGATCCAGCGGACAGACAATCCAAACGACATTTGGGAGAGCGAATCCCTGGCGCATGACTGAACGGAGAGAAATCAATGGCTAAGAATCGTGGTATTTTGGTGGACATTTGGGCTTTCTTGCGCGTGCGTAAAGCCTGGTGGTTGGCGCCAATCGTACTCATGTTTCTATTGCTGGGATTGCTGATTCTGGCAGGTCAAACCGGCGTGCTGGCGCCGTTTATTTACGCCTTGTTTTAAACTTTGGGCAACCCATCGCCACTGGTTTTTATCAGGAACGCCTCCACACCCGTGCACAGAAGTTCCTCGATACCCGGAAGGCGCGGAAACCGGATGGCAGGCAGACCAAACTTGATTTGGTAGTCTGGCCGGACCAAATATTGTGCGTAATGTTTGATGCCGAGATTGGTTTTGGGAAGGTATGCATGGAATTCCCCGATAGTAAGACGGGTTTGCAGCACCGTTTCCATATCCGCTTGTAAACCAGTTGATGTCTTATAGCTATTGCCTGGTAGGGTCAAGGCTTTTCGAAACCACTTTTCCGGCAACAAATGCAGCCATGGCACATTTGAAAAAAAACCCGCACCATTATGCTGATGGCCGCCAAAAGGTGAAAGAAAAGGCGCGAAGCTGGCATAAATGATTCCACCTGGTTTCAAGAGTATGGTCGCTTTGGCCAGCGCTTTTTCCACGTCAACGATATGCTCTAAAACATCGCGCAACAAAATAAAATCATATTGCTGTGAACCGATTCCGAAAAAATCCCCGGCTTCCAATCGCAGCCCCTTTGGATTCCGTTTCAACCCGGTCTGAATCATGTCGGCATCCACATCTATGCCCAGCGCATTCGTTAACGCATACTTTTCGGAAAGCACCGCAAGCACACCCCCATATCCACAGCCAACGTCCAAGACGGATTTTCCATTCAAATCTAGCTGTAAAGATTTGAGAAGCGGCACCAGGAACCGATTACTGAGCTTTCTTTCATAGTCCAGAAAATCGGCCAGCATCTATTTCCCATTCGTCTAGGAAGTCCACTTCCCCACTAATTGAAGTCCACTTCACCACTATTGTGAACTTAAAAATTCAAGATTTCAACTCTAGGTTTTCTCATCGCCGTTTTGATATAGCGCGACAGGCCGGATGAAAAGCCCTGCCATTGCGGGCAAAAGCAGTATCAGAAGGGTTTGTAAAAACGCAGCCAACAGCGCGATATCGTTCCCGACCCCTTCTTTAGCCAAGAGGACCATGGATATCCCTTCCCGTATGCCCAGACCTGCCAAGGTCACTTGAAAGGAATTTGCCAAAGCCACCAAGGCCATCATGCCAGCCAAACGCCATGGAGTGGATACGGCCGGGGCCAGAAAAGCCAGCAACAGCGCCATTTGCAACCACTCAAAACCATAGGCTGCAATGCCCGCGCCCATCGCTTGCAGCCAGTCTCTCTGCTTAATCCCATCCCCAGCCGTAAGCGCCTTTTGAGCCGTTTCTCGCACGTGCCATCGATCGGTAACCCTGGAGGTACCCTTACTAAACATTCGAAGCCAGGCGGAAATGGGGGAAAAAACCAGAACCAGGACTCCACCGAGAATCAACCCCTTTAGTCCGAAACAAACCGCCCATCCCAGACACGCCCAGATAAGCACGGCCAGGAAATCGATCCAATTGTCAATGAGAACCAAACCCGCTCCCCGCCAACCTTGCACTACGCGTTGCGGTAGATACATGCCTCTAGAAAATTCGCCTAATCTGGCGGGTGTCACCAATCCCAATGCCATGGCGCCCAAATAACTCCGCGCGGCTTGAACCCAAGTCACATCCGGCGCCGCACCCATCAGGAGAATTCTCCACTTGGCTGCCCGTAAATAAAGCATGGGCGGCAAGCAAAGGCACGCCCAAGCCAGATATTCCCAGCGCAAAGCCAGTGTGGATAAATGGAAATGCGGACGGGTATACCCATACCAGGCTAACAGAATAAAAGTAAGGACAGTCAGCCCCAGACGGAGTCGGGACAAGACTTGCGGGCGTATCACCCCAAGGCCTTAAGTACAGCCTCACCCATGCCTGCCGTGCCCACCGTGGTCTCCCCTATGGAGGCAATGTCTGCTGTGCGAACACCCTGATTGATGGCCTTGGTCACGGCATCCTCAATGGCCTGTGCGGCTGCATTCTCGTGAAAAGAAAAGCGGAGCATTAAAGCGGCCGAAAGAATCTGAGCGATGGGATTTGCAATTCCCTTGCCTGCAATGTCTGGAGCAGAACCGCCCGCAGGTTCATAGAGGCCGAATCCGGCTTCATTCAAACTGGCAGAGGGCAATAACCCCATGGAACCGGTTAACATGGCGGTTTCGTCGGACAGAATGTCGCCAAACATGTTGCCGCACAGCATCACGTCGAACTGATGGGGATTCTTGACCAATTGCATGGCGGCATTGTCCACATACAGATGGGACAACATAATGTCAGGATATTCCTTGGCCACTTGAGTCACCACTTCTCTCCAAAATACCATGCTGGTTAAAACATTGGCCTTGTCGATGGAAACCAAAATCTTCTTGCGCAATCGAGCGGCCTGAAAGGCTTTGTGGGCAATGCGTTCGATTTCACCCCGGGTATATTCTTTGGTGTCCCAGGCGCGTTCCGTGGGGCCTGAACCTTCGCGACCCTTACTGTCCGGTCGCTTAGAGAAATAAACCCCTCCAGTCAGCTCCCGTACCACTAAAATGTCGAATCCATCCCCGACAATATCCGGTCGCAACGGACACGCCGCCGCTAAGGCTTTATACACTTTGCCTGGACGCAAATTGCAGAAAAGTTGAAAATGCTTACGAATTGGCAACAATGCCGCGCGTTCCGGCTGCTTGTCCGGCGGAAGGGATTCCCATTTGGGCCCGCCTACCGAACCGAATAAAATAGCCTGACTTTCTTCACAAACGCGGAGGGTAGCAGCCGGTAACGCCTCACCATGCTTGTCGATGGCGCATCCCCCTACATCGGCATGGCGATACTGAAGCTCAAACCCGAACGTCTTGCCCGTCCAATCCAGTACCTTAATGGCCTGTTCCATGACTTCGGGGCCAATTCCATCACCTGCTAAAATCGCGATTTTATAGGACTTCATGCCAACTCTTTCTCACCTAGATTATACCGGTGCCATGGGATATGGAGCCGGAGGTATTGGAAATGCATTTCCAAGCAAAAATATAGCCCCAGGCCCTGCGAATGCCAAGCCAATCCCCCAAGCCAGGATCCACCGACAACGGAGCTTTGGGGTGGCTTCTGCGTTACGTTAGGCATAAATAGGCGTATTCCCATTATTTCTACTTTTCCCAAAGCAAAGATTTGTCCCTTACAACCACTTAGCAAACCATTTCAGGAGTAGACATGCGAAACCCTTTTTTTCCAGCGTCCAGTTTATCACTCGTTTTAACTTTAGTTTCAGCTTCAGCTTTATCTTCTCATGCCGGCATTAAAATGACGCAAAGTTTCCAGAACCTCAGTAATAAAGCGGAGGCTTCCACCAACTTGATTTATATCGACAAGGATAAAGTTCGCATTGAAACCGGTGCCAATCCGGAGCAATATTTTATTTACCGGTCCGATAAGAAAGTGTTCCTGACTATCAATCTCAAAGACAAATCCTATATGGAAATTACGGAAAAAGACTTTATTGAGATGTTTTCCAAAATGGACGAAGCCAGAAAAAAAATGACGGAACAGATGGCTAACATGCCACCTGCACAAAAAGAAATGATGGAAAAGATGATGGCAAAAATGATGCCCGGTGGCGGCAATACGGTTAAAACTGTTTATAAAAAAGTGGGGCTTGGCGGCAAAGTAAACGGATGGAATACGGACAAATACGAAGGCATCCGAGAAGGGGCCAAGCAATCGGAAATCTGGACCACGGACGCCAAAAACCTGGACGTTGGCCAGGCGGATTACCAGGTGCTTAAGGACATGGCAAAATTTTTTGAAAAGTTCGCCAAAAATATGGAAGGCCTGATCGGCGACAAGGCCAATAACGGTATGGACGGCATCCCCGTCAAAACTATTTCCTACAAGGAAGGCGCCGCAAGCTTCTTAACCGAAATGAAAGAAGTGAAAAAAGAAGCCTTTTCAGCGGATCTTTTTGAAGTGCCGGCTGGACTCAAGAAAAGAGAAATGTCCAAGCCGAAGGAGCATTAAAAGTCAGGAAGACTAGGCTTCACACCCGGATAAACCTGGAGTGAAGCCTATCTAAAAAATGAGTTGAACGTGACCTACGAGACTCTGAGTTAAATAAGTGAAATCTGGCGAATGAAATTACCCTGGGCGGTTTGCACTTTAACCGCATAAATACCGGGCTCCAAATGGTTTTGCTTGGCTATTTCTCCAAACCGGTATTCCTTTCCCTGCATGCCCTCAGTTTGGAAGACCTTGTCCCCATTCAGCTTATAAAGGCTGAAAGTGTGCTGCCCCTTTTCGCCCACATTTAGGCTGGTTTGTGAAAGCCAAATTTTCAAGTAGGCTTCACGTTTGGGGATAGGTGAATTGGACACCACGGCAGGTTTGCAAGCGCCGGTATACGTTACCCGCATGATACCTGGATTGACGGTGTTGTAAAAGCCATCATAATTTAAAATATAGAGAGCGCCTTCTTTGCCATACATGGCTTGCACGAAGTGACGCATAGTGAAAGAACTGAATATTCCGTTGTCCACTTTTTGCGTATTTGTAACCTTCATGGTAGTAGTATCGAAAGTCGCCGCCCACATACCGGCATTGAAGGAACCTATCAGCCACTTGTTATGGAAATGAGGCGGGAACTTTACATCCGATACCAAGCTGCGATCGAAGGTATAAATGGGTCCACCTATGGCCACATTCACCAAGTTTGTCATGGATGCGGGAGTGGCTGGTGGGAGCTCGGTTACTCCGCTATTCAATGGAGAATTATTCATCGGGGTCAAGGCATTTGTGGTCATGCTGGGACAGCTTTTCTGATTGTCACCCATAAAGTAAGGATACCCGGTAAAAGTGGGATGATCCACGATATTAAACTCATCCAGCTTATCACCCCAATTTACCGTACCCCAGGCTAACCAGCGCTTGGTTGGATGCACGGCAATGGAGAAATTACTGCGTTCGCCCTTGACATACACTTCAGGCAGGACCTTTACCGTATCCCGGTACTGAGCCGCGAGTGCAGTTTTTCCCTGGTTGTCAAACTTATCCGCCCAGTACTCTCCAAAATTACCTCTGGGAATACTATAGCCCCTGCTTGAACTATCCGGATGAATACGCAAGAATCCCCCGCGCATGCTGGCAGTATTGGACGGACCCCATTCCGCGCTGTTGGAACTGTCGGTTTTCGATAAAACACTGCATGAATCGAGAATCAGGACATTGCTGTTAACAAGGTCATTGCTGTTATTGCCAACTGACATCCATAGGTCTCCATAGGCATCAAAGGTCATGGGCCCGCCGCTGTGCCAGGTATCCGTTTTACTACCCTTGATGTTGATGAGGAGTTTCATACCGGTGGTATCAAAAGTGTTGTCGGATTTTACCGTGACTCGGGCAAGACGTAGCAGTCTATTTTCACCCATTCTTTCCTTGGGAGAAAACCATAAATACATCCATCGGTTGTTATCGTAATTAGGATGAAGGACCACGCCGAACAAGGCATTATCCTGTTGTCCCCAGACACTAATAGTTCCCATGACTTTGACAGTTTTAGCCGCCCCGTCATAAAATTTGACTTTTCCGGCCCGCTCCACGAAAAAGATGTTGGTGGTGGAATACACTCCATTTTGATAGACGGCTTGTAAATCCATCCGTACCGGTTCGGCCAACGATGCATCCCTTGTTAAAACACCAGGCCCACCTGCCTTGCTTAAAAGTTCCGTCATGTTAAAATCTGAGGCGGTTAATGGCGCTGGGCATTCGGTGGAAGTCAACTGCGACATCGCGGGTATGGCCAAACCAAGTGCCAGTCCTAATCCAATCCAAATTTTCATTTCTACTCCCTTATTGCCGAATATCTTATTTAAAACCAACACCCTGCTATAGAATCAATAGTACCAGGCTTTTCACTTAAAGGCGTTCGCCTCCAGAAAAATATGTTTCCCATTGGTAAACGGCTTTTATTTTAAACCTTAGAGTACATTTCCTGACCCATTAACGCTACACGTTTGAAAACAAGGTAGTGGGAAAAAAGCATTTCTGCCGAGGTATTTTCCGCTTAAATAAGAGTTAAATGAACTCTGCAATTCTACATTTCTATAGACGACTACTTAAACAGTGGCTGTAATTCCTTAAACTCCGGCGTTCCAGCGGTCCGGAGCCACTCAAATACAATCATTTCCATGGAAACCAGAATCGCTCCGTGGCGCTCTAGACGTTGCAATGCCAAATCCCGATTCTGTTCCTTCCTGGAAGCAACCGAATCTGCAGCAATAAATACGGCATAACCGGCGGCCAGAAGCTCCAGGCCCGTTTGTAAAACGCAAACATGCGTTTCAACACCTACCAGCACCACCTGCTTTCTGCCTTTGGTCTTAAGGTCCTGCAATAAAGATTCACAACCGAGCGCACTAAAACAAAGCTTGGGATGGTAAATCTGGGTCGACGGCAAACAGTGCTTCAGCTCTGCCGCCGTAGCACCGAGGGCTTTTGGATATTGTTCGCTTACGAGCACGGGCACCTGTAATCGCAAGGCACTGCGCACTAAAATCACCCCATTGTGGATAACCGTTTCAATGCCGGCTATAGCAGGTCGAAACTTCTCCTGAATATCAACCAGGAGAAGAACCGAATCCGAAACATTTAATAATGCTTCGGGGGGCTTGGCTTCGGAAGGCATTACACTTCCTTGGAGTCAATCCACTTCATGTTCTTGCGCAGCCGGCGACCGACTACTTCAAGCGGATGATTCTTCTCCTTGGCTTCCCAGGCGCGGAAGTTTTTACCGCCGCTTTGCAGCTCGGTCAAAAAGGTCTTGGCGAACTTGCCATTTTGAATTTCCTTCAGAACCTTTTTCATCTCCAACTTGGTTTTCGCAGTGATGATGCGGGGACCAGTGACCATGTCGCCGAACTCGGCCGTATTGCTGACCGAATAGCGCATATAGCTTAAGCCACCCTGATAGAAGAGGTCGACGATGAGCTTAACTTCATGCATGCATTCGAAATAAGCCAACTCTTCGGGATAACCGGCTTCGATCAAGGTTTCAAAACCTGCTTTTACTAGCGCTGACAAGCCGCCGCACAAAACGCTTTGTTCCCCGAAAAGATCGGTTTCGGTTTCATCCTTGAAATTGGTTTCAATAGCACCGGCTTTGAGGCCGCCCACGCCGCGGGCATGCGCTAGAGCAATGTCTTTGGCTTTTCCAGTCGCATCTTGTTGGATGGCGATGAGGCAAGGCACGCCGCCGCCTTTGACGAATTCGCTGCGAACCAAGTGACCGGGGCCTTTGGGCGCGATCATAATGACATTGACATCCTTGGGAGGAACGATATTCTTGAAATGAATGTTGAATCCATGGGACCAAATCAAGGTCTTGCCGGGTTTTAGATTCGGAAGAATATCCGTGGTATACACTGCCTTTTGCACTTCATCGGGAAGCAGAATTTGAATAATGTCCGCTTGAGCGGCAGCTTCGGCTGCGCTAACAGGCTTGAAGCCGTGCTTGACAGCGAGTTTGTAGTTGGCCGACCCTTTGCGTTGGCCGATGATGACCTTTACGCCACTGTCACGCAAATTTTGAGCTTGGGCATGGCCCTGGCTTCCATAACCAATTACGGCCACGGTTTTGCCTTTGAGGGGAGCCATGGAACCGTCTTTCATCGTATACACTTTTAACATTACTGGGGCCTTTCCTTTGAAAATCAGGGTTCTAATTTAGAAAATCCGGGGGGTGTTGTCTTATAAAGGAGTTTAAAGCCTCCATAGCCAATTGCGTAGCGTTTGTCGGGGCTTTATGGCCTTGTTGCGCTTTCGCCCTGCGTTTATAATTTTTTGCGCTTCCCTGTACAGCCTTCAAAAGTAGACCCTCGTCCTTGGACCTGGCATCAAATTTCCACCCCTTAATTTGCACTGCAATTAAAGGCTTGTCCTTCTCAATTTTTATTCCGGTCGCGGCAAATATTCGGCAGTCATAATTTCGACATGTTTGGGGACGATTTTCATAAATAGAACAGGCATTGTTCTTAAACATCGGGCAGTGGCCATTCTCGCGGTAGCCAAGTAGCACATTCCCTTTGGGCAAGCCTGGAGCCGGGAACAAAAGCTTTTTGGGTATCGATGCCAGTGTGGCTTTTTCATGAGGCTGGATATGAATGAAATATCCAGACGTACAACACCCACGGCAATCACCACAAGGAACGGATGCACCCTTTTCCAAATACTGTGCATCGGAATACTCCTGTAGCCATTTAGAAATGAGCATCTTATTCACGCAGTGTGGATTCAATCACCTCAATGAGTACGGGATCTTCCGGCAAAACATCGGGTGGAAATCGCGCTACGATTTCACCTTTGCGATTGATCAGAAATTTTTCAAAATTCCAGGTTATTTCACCTATAACACCTGTGTTACTAACTGATGTGAATATTTTTCTTAGCGATTGACGAACCCAATTTCCAGTCTTGGCTGCTTCTTGGAAGTGTTGCGTGAGAAAAGCATAAAGCGGGTGTTGACTTGGCCCTTTTACAGCTAGCTTTGCAAATACGGGAAAAGTCACATCGTAATTAAGCTGGCAAAACTCCTGGATTTCTTTATTTGTTCCCGGTTCTTGAGCCCTGAATTCATTGGCTGGGAAGCCTAATACGGAAAAACCCTGTTCACGATATTTTTTATGGATTTTTTCTAAGCCCGTATACTGTGGTGTAAGCCCGCATTTGGAAGCCACATTTACGACTAAAAGAACTTTACCAGAAAACTCAGCGAGGGAAGTTTCTGAGTCATCGGCGCGTTTGAATGGGATTGTGTAGATTGGGTTCATATTTGAGAAGCTACAATTTATGCGATCAAGATTCACCTATCAAGCCACGGCTCAGAGCTGATAGCGATACTTTTGAAATCCCACGAAAACCTTACCGACCTCTTCCGGCCTTCCAAGGTCAGCGAAGGCATCGGCCATGGAGTTGTGGTATTTAAGCCACATGGGCGAGGACATCGAACTGGTTTTTTCGTGTTTCTGGATGACAGGCTCTTTAGCGTCGGCGAATTCCACTCTTCAGCCGGTAATTTCAACTGGTGACAGTTTATCACCAATACAACCGGCAACAGTTTCATAACAGCTCCTTTATCCTTGCCAGTACCTCAGTGCTCTCTTGATCCAGCAAAGCAATCTCCTCCATGATATCCACCGGACTGCGATGAACCACTTCCTCCCCACCATTGGGATTCTTCACCGAAAGATCAAAGGTAACCTTGTCGATACCCTTGGCCTCGACGCTCCAGCTCTTATCCGAATCTGCCTTTTTCTGTTGTAGAAGGGCTTCTCTTGTAGGATGCAATTTTCCTTGGTGGAACGTTTGGGATAAGTCTCCTTGAGGTAGTCCTAGGCTTCGCATAAGAAGCCAGCGGAACCAACCGCCTCGTCATAGACCATTTGACCCAACTCCGGCTGCACTACTTTGACGATGGCACGAATGAGGGGACGCGGAGTTTAGTATTCGCCGCCGTTGCGTCCGGCATTGCCAATATTCTTGATCTTGGCTTCATAGAGATGCGAAAGCTCGTGCTTCTCAGCCTGGAAACGAAAGCGCAGAGTTTCGATATGGTCGTTGATCTCGCCAACCTTGTATTCAATCGTATTCGGTCAGCTGGCTTTTCCTTTAATACCTTGCAAAAATGGAAACAACTTCCGGTCCACAAAGTCGCGGAGGTCGTTGCCGGTGATGGCTTTATTGTGGTCGAGGATGTAGGCATATTTCTTGCCCTCCAGGGCAGCTTCATCCGCATTGTCCTGCTCCAGGCCATCCAGGTATTTCAGGAATAGGAGCCACGAGGTTTGCTCGGTATAATCCAGTTCACTGGAGCAGCAGGCTTCTTTCCACAGGACATCGTCGATATTTTTAAAAGCTTGTTCAAACATGCCCCAAAAGATAGCTGATTTTAAAGCTTGAAACCGGTTTCTGTAAGAATCTCAGGACCTTCTATCGCCCATTAATTTTTACCTTCTCATCCCATGTTCGAACAACTTACCGATAAACTAGATGGCATTTTCAAACGTCTGCGCGGCCAATCACAACTGACCGAAGAAAACGTTTCCGAAACCCTCCGCGAAATCCGCATCGTGCTGCTTGGCGCCGACGTCAACTTCAAAACCGTCAAAGATTTCATCAACACCGTAAAGGAAAAGGCCATAGGGGCCCAAGTCCTGCAATCGATAACCCCCGGCCAACTGATGGTCAAGGTCATCCACGATGAACTCGTAGCTTTGCTCGGCGGTGAGGCGGAAGAGCCCACCTTTCAAGGGTCACCCCCTTTTCAAATCCTGATGATGGGCCTGCAAGGCTCCGGAAAAACCACCGCATGTGGTAAGCTTGCCTTGCACCTGCGCACCACCCGCAAAAAAAATCCGCTGCTGGTAGCTTGCGATGTGTACCGTCCCGCTGCCATCGATCAGCTTAAAATCATTGGCAAGTCCCTGGGGATTCCCGTTTACGATGAAGGCGACGGCGACCCGGTGCGCATTGCCATCAACGGTAAAAAGTTTGCGCTGGACAATGCCCATGACCTGGTCATCTACGATACGGCCGGCCGCTTGCAAATCGATGAGGAGTTGATGCAAGAGCTCGACCGCATAGTGGCTGCGGTCAAACCACAAGAAAAGTTTTTCGTGGCTGATGCCATGACCGGCCAGGAAGCCGTGAACGTCGCCAAGACGTTCCACGATCGCCTCAACTTTACCGGAGTCATCCTGACCAAGATGGACGGGGACGCGCGCGGTGGTGCGGCGCTCAGCATTAAATCGATTACCGGGAAACCTATACGTTACGTAGGCACTGGTGAACGACCCGATGCGATGGAAATATTCCATCCCGACCGAATGGCCTCGCGTATCCTGGGCATGGGTGACGTGCTCACTCTAGTAGAAAAAGCCCAATCCATATACGATGAAACCGAAGCCAAAAAACTTGAGAAGAAGTTCAAGCAGAATAAATTTGATCTGGATGATTTTCTGAATCAGCTTCGCCAGATTAAAAAAATGGGATCGCTAACCGATATTCTCGCCATGATTCCCGGCATGGGCAAAATGGCAGACGCCAAAGTGGACGACAAGCAACTGGTCCGGGTAGAAGCGGTGCTGAGCTCCATGACAATCAAAGAGCGCAAGTTGCCCAAAATCATCGATGGCAATCGCCGTAGGAGGATTTCATTAGGAAGTGGTACAACCGTCCAAGAGGTCAACCAGGTGCTTAAGCAGTTTGAGCAAATGCAAAAAATGATGAAGCAGTTTTCGGGCATGTCTGGTAAAATGGGCGGCCTCAAGAAGATGCAGCAAATGATGGGCAAGCATAATCCTATGCGGTAAAACATGTCCTTCTGTGCGCCCTTTTTAGCCTCTCAAGGCTAAAAAGCAGCGTTTTCATGGAATCCGGGACGCTACCTTTAAAAAAAGCCTATCTCTTGCTAATTTTGCCGTCTCGGAAATTTCCACGGAGGACTACTTTTGGCCGTTGTAATCAGATTGTCCCGGCAGGGACACACCCATCGCCCCTTTTACCGCATAACTGTTGCGGACTCGCGCAAAGCCGCAACCAAAAAATTCTTGCAGCATATAGGCTATTACGATCCCGCTCAAAACCCGCCGACCGTTAAAGTCGACGAGGCAAGCGCTCTCAAATGGCTGTCTGTGGGCGCTCAGCCTTCGGATACCGTCCGTTCCCTTTTCCAGCATCAGGGAATTATGGACAAGCAGGCCAAGGTAAAATCGGGAAAGGCCACTGCCGACACCGTTGGTAAGATAGTTGCCTGGAAGCCAAGGAACAAACCTAAGGTTCATAAAAAGGCGAAGGAAGAAATCGCCAAGGCAAAAGAAGCTGCTGCAAAGGCCGCTGCCTCGGCTCCCGAAGCTGCCGTACCAGCTCCAGCCTAATTATCGGTTGCGTTGTTGCGGAGGCCAATGGGCATACCCGCCACTTGATTCGCCATTAAAGATTCGGCCCTTCTCCTTTGGGGAAGGGCCCTTGTTTATCCAGAATACTGAAATATATGACTGCGCCCAATGACTCCCTGATCCTTATCGGATACACCCAAAAGCCCTATGGTCTATTTGGCGAGGTAAAGGTTCAACCGACTAGTTTCGATTTTGCCCGTCATGCGACCTTGTCCACCGTCTATTTTCGTAAACGCGCCACGGATGCACCTATTCTTTTGGAAATCCGGTCCAGCCGCGCGGATACGGACCATTGGTACTTCAAGTTCAAAGATCTAAAGACACCGGAAGCTGTGGCCCATTTGAGCGGGGGTCAATTATTGATACCCGAGTCCGATAAATTGCCGCTTCCTGAGGATATGGTTTATCTCTCGGATATGCCTGGCATGAAGGTAATCGATAT
>JAYSRH010000503.1:0-6485 GCA_043721115.1 Fibrobacteria bacterium
GGCCAGACGCGTTTCCAAAGCAACCTTTTCGGAATTGCTAGCCCGCTCCTCCACGCGGAGGAGATTCAACTCCTGGGCCGATTCCACCAGCCTTACTGAAGTATTCCCAAGCTTCCCGCCAAGTTCTGTTACCAGGACTTCTAGCTTTGTCACTTCTTCCGTCAATGCGATTTGTTCTTTGGAAAAAGTCAGCACTTTTTCCGTGGTCTCCTGGAGGAGATAATCCAATTCACCATCGTCCTCTTTGAGATGTTGCAAATCAGTCTGAGCAGATCCGGCCCGATTTCTAAGCGCGGACAATTCTTCCAAGGATTGCAGACGCTCTTCCGCCAATTCATCGGCGCGACGCCGCTTTTCCGCATAACTGGCGTGAAGGCGATTCTTTTCCTCGACATGGCCTTCACTCAACCCAGCCAAATACACCCGCTCAACTTCCAATCGGGAAATTTCGTCTTGATCCTGGGTTTTCTCCAAGGACATTTCCCTTAACCTACGGCGAGCCCCTTCGGTTTCACCCTCTAGGCGCAGTAGCGATTCACTCAAATGCTGAATGCGATCCCGCGATTTGTCCATTTCATTTTCAATCCGAATGACTTCGGCATTGGTGGCTGCCACCACTTGATTGCGGCGATGCAATTCCTGTTCTTCTTCCAGGATGAGTAGGCGACCCTCTTCGAGATTGGACTCCTGTACGGTGATTTGCGACTGCAAACTGCTGATGCGCTCGCGGGATGTGATCGTCAAGGTTTCAAAAGTTTGATGTTTGACGTCTAGTTCTTGATAGGTATCCAAATTATAACTGAGTTCTAATCCGACATAGGCTTTTCTCAAATCGCGCCATTTTTCAGCCTTCTTGGCCTGACGTTCGAACATGGTTACGTTTTGCTGGACAAATTTGAGATTGTCTTCCACACGCGCCAAATCCAAAGCGGTGCGTTCCAACTGCCGCAAGGTCTCCTTGCGCTGCTGTTTGTACTTGCTGATGCCGGAAGCCTCTTCAAACATCAGACGACGTTCTTCGGCTTTATCAGACAAAATACTGTCGATCATCTTGGCTTCAATTAAGGAATAGGAGGCAGCACCCATTCCCGTATCATAGAACAGGTTATGGATGTCCTTGAGACGGCACGGGGTATTGTTGATCAAATATTCGGTTTCACCATTGCGGAAAGTGCGACGCGTAATCATGATCTGGCTATACTCGGATGGCAACACGCCGGAATCGTTGTTGATCAGCAGCGAGACTTCAGCCATATTCAACGGTGGGCGCTCGGCAGTGCCGGAAAAAATCACATCTTCCATTTTACTGGAACGCAATGCCTTAACCCGTTGTTCACCTAAAACCCAGCGAATGGCATCGATGATATTGGACTTTCCGCATCCATTGGGACCCACTACCGAGGTAATACCTTCGCCGGGAAAATTGACTTCCACTTTATTGGCAAAGGACTTGAATCCGAAAATTCGCAACTTCGATAAGTACATGTAAATCCTCAGGGAATGGGACTCGGCCTATCCGATTACTAGAAGGAAAAGATAGTCAACGGGCCTTGAAAATTTGTGCTTCCCGGCCACTAAGAGCTACTATAGCTTAATTAATGATAAACCAATGGCTTAGGCCGATTCAAACATATTGCCCACGGCCTATACCCTGGAGACATAGGCGTTTCCAACATTGTACCAACCTCAATTTTGTGAAATATTAGGATGGGACGATGACCCCACCGGACGCGGGTAAGCGATCGTCGGCCCTTTGAGCATGCAGCAAAAGAGAACGGGTTCCAGATCCATAATGCCCTTTTGCAATCGTGGCGATTTTATTTCCAAGTTGCGACTTTATCGGAAGCAAATTTTGGGCTGGTTGGCTCAATGGAGACAACAACGATGCCAGGCAGCTGGCGCTAATCAAGGATTTGGTGCATGATGGTTATGAAGCTCAAATCATAATCGGTCAAGATTGTGGTTGGTACGGCCCGTCTTTTCCCGCCGGATTTGAAATTCAGGGATACGATCACATCGCCCGAGTATTTGTACCGTTAATGGAAACCTCCGGTTTTTCTCCGCAATTGATCGGTAAATTTCTTCACGATAATCCATGGAATGCATATTCCAGATAAATAGAGCAAACCAGTCAAATTAAGGAAGTGCCAAGGGTGGGCTTTCGTTGCTTACCAAGCTCCGATGACCTCGCGCACTGCCTCTTTAACCATGGGGTCTATCAGATTGGGAATCCCCAACCCCATTTCTCCTCCGCCTGCCTTGGCTTGGTTTTGAATTCCAGGGTACTACTGGCATGTAATCTTTTGGGTTTTGCCTGAATGGAATTGCTGCCGTGGACAGGCAACATCAAAAATTAGTTGGCTACATGAATTATTTTTTTCAGGCTAATTCTGAGAAGAATACCCGTGTAGCCATGCTCACATTGGATGCGTTGCTAAACTTCACAAAGAAGCATTTTATTGAAGAAGAGGCCCTCATGGCTCAGTGCAAGTATCCTGATTATGAGGAACACAGGAAAAAGCACGCTATTCTGCTAGAAAACGTGACGAAACATGCCTTTACGTATTCACAGGACCCTTCGGCAAAAAACGCTGCTGCCCTATCAGACTTTTTGAATACCTGGCTAGTCACCCATATTCTGGGCGTAGATAAGAAGTACGTTCCATTTGTGAACAAACAGAACGTCTAAGTTTGCGTATCGACTAGGTATCGCCTATTTTACGAATTTGAAGCTTCCGTAGGCGGATTTGATAATATATATGCCGCTGGATAGACCGGTGATATCCAAGCTTCTCACACCGGGACCGAGCTGCTGTACTTTATTTCCCCGCGTGTCGAAAAGCTGGTAGGAAACGGTGTTGTCCGGCAAAGTCAAATGGTTGGCAGAAAGATGGAAGGAACGGAATGCATTCGGTTCCAACCCACCGGATGCATGGGTGACACCCGTTGCAGCTCGAATGATCGGAAAATATAAGGTAGAGCTATCCGCAAGTGTGACACTTGTTTTTTCGTAGGCAGTTTCCTTTGCAGTACCAGACGTGTAATCCATCAAGCTCAGGCGATCGAGCACACCGGCGCTTTTTTTGGTTTTAACGACCAACCAGAATTTGGCGACTGAATTAGGATTGAATTGAGGAAACCGGGAAAGGTCAAGACCTATTTCAAGGCTCGAACTTAGGCCGGCACCCTGAGCGGGTAAATCGCCGCCCGAAAAATTAAAAGCCGGAAAGAAATCATAGGTTTTTTCCGGAATGGTGGCATTGGCATTGCCCGAAATGCCAACTTGTAAGTAGAACTGATTTCGATGTTCACTGGTCAGGTTCACCTTAAAAGCGACTGTGGCCACACCCTCATTTGCCATCACCCCTTTTACAATATGTCCCCACAATCCTCTTTGCATAGTTGTGTCTGGCGAAACAATCGGCATTTCGCCCATGACTCTGTACATCATGTAGCTATGACCAGCATTTGCCCAGCCCGTGCCCCAGGTGTTGATAATATGAAACGCACCGATTTCCCAATCGCTTATGTCGACCTGGCCATCTCCAGTTATATCCTTGTCGTTCGTATACTTCCCATCACCATTGACATCGTAGCGGAGACTGTCCTCGTAACCCACGATCGTCATGGAATGAGGGCCCTCGTCACCTAATTTTGGAATAATGGATTTGAAAGCATTGCCCCATCCAAACGGGGTTTTTTTCATGTCGACATTGAGAATGTAATCATCGAAGTTAAGGATGCCTCCAAAGCGGCTACCGTTGTTGTGATCGTATAACCAGCCTTTGATCAAGGGTAAATCTTCAGGTTTCTGGGCGGGCAATTTGAAATAATCTAATGCGCGATTTTGAAATGTCGCCAAATATTTATCATAGCCGGTCATCCATTGTGTCGCATTCATATTCCGGAAGAGACCGCCATAGGTTTTCAATTTAGGGATGCCCAAATTTTTAGCCAGCTCAAAAGTATTGTGATTCCATGCGCCCTTGTCCTGATCCCCTTGATTGGTAAAATGCCACACCCAATTGTAGGCGTATTGATTTTCAGGTAAACTGGCATCCAAACCGCCGCGCAAGAAGTTCGCTTCATAGGTGTACACGTAGCCGGTACCGCTTGCTGCGCCGCAGCTGCCCTGCCATTGTTCAAAAATCGGCACTAACATTTTTTGCTTGGAATTGTCGACACTGGCCGGCAACACTCGTTGCGGTAGAACGATGGACTGAGCCTGGATTCGCGCTTCCAAAAGCTGAGCTTTGTATACTTGCGGCGATTGGGGCTCTGCTCCACCTGCAATCCAAGGTGTACCTACTGGATTTGGATTTGCATTGATTAAACCAGTAGGGAGGCCTTTGGCATTGAGTATAGCCCGACCCGCGTGGACGGGTTGAATTAAAAATGAAATGCCGACAAACATCAACACTGCAGATATTTTATTCAAAGTAAACCCCATAGTTTTCGAATCTTTTTTCGGTTGGAACAGAAAATTGCTGCTCAAATAACTGTAAAAGAGTTAACAAAGTTATCCAGTCCTTTCAATCCCGGATGTACGGCCAAGCTTTTGGTTTCAGGCAGAATCGCACCAAAAATAAATTGAATTCGTAAACGGATTAAGGAAGCTTTGGATACTTGGCGTCCTCACGGGAGGACGGCGGGCCGCTTCAATATTTCGAGTCAAATTTTGGTCTAGATGTTCATTTGCCCTCCAACAGACCAAAGTTCCCAATCTTTATTTTTATCAGACTGCGCTCTTTTTCACAAAAGGGCCGGTTTAGTTGACAAAAAATGCATTTTCAGTTCTTATTTGCTCGGCTTTAATAGAATACTTAGACTATTCGGACCAAGCCCCGTAAGCCGGTAGAATCACTTACGCATTACACCAACGCCTTCTTGGCGCATCGCAGAGCTGTTTCATGAAAAGTTCCCATATTAGAAACGTCGCCATTATCGCCCACGTCGATCACGGCAAAACCACTTTGGTCGATGGCCTGCTGCGCCAAAGCGGCGTTTTTCGCGAAGGGTCCGTGCTCACGGAACGCGTGATGGATTCCGATGACCAAGAAAAGGAACGCGGGATTACCATTCTTTCCAAGAATGCCTCCGTGGCTTATAAGGATTACTTGATTAACATCGTAGACACTCCCGGTCACGCCGATTTCGGTGGTCAGGTGGAGCGCGTGCTTGGAACCGTGGACGGCGCCTTGCTCATAGTTGATGCCTACGAAGGGCCAATGGCGCAAACGCGTTTTGTCACCAAAAAGGCATTGGAAATGGGGCTTACTCTAGCCGTGGTCATCAACAAGATCGACCGTGCCGGCAGTGAACCCCACAAGGCCTTAGACAAGGTTTTTGATCTTTTCGCGGAACTGGGCGCCAGCCATGAGCAGCTCGATTTCGGCCATATTTTTGCCGCTGGCCGAAACGGCACGTGCCGGCGTGAGATGACTGATCCAGATTCCAACCTGATGCCTTTGTTCGAATTGATCGTAAACAGGATTCCACCGCCAACCATTGGCGAATCGCCCAATCCTCTTTTGCAAATCACCAGCCTGGACTATCAAGAGTTTCTCGGTCGCATGGCTGTAGGTCGATTGCGTCAAGGTTCGCTTAAAGTGAATCAGACCATTACTCATCTGAACGAAGCCGGTCAGGCTAAAAAAGTTCGCGTCACAAAAATTCTATTCCCGGAAGGCGTAAAGCTTAAGGAAATCGAAACCGCCATTGCAGGCCAAATTGTCGCCCTATGCGGCATTCCAGATTTCACCCTGGGTGATACGTTATCCGGCGAAGAGCCCCCAGTGGCCCTACCCCGCATCAAAGTGGATCCACCCACCATTTCTATGCGCTTCACCATCAATGATTCGCCGTTCTGTGGCAAAGATGGCGGCCGTTTCCTGACCTCCAACCACTTGGCCGAGCGCCTGGAACGCGAAGCCGTTGCAGACGTTGCCCTTAAGGTTGTCAAGGCCGATGAAGCTGGGGCATTTATTGTCAATGGTCGTGGCGTGTTACACCTTTCTGTACTCATCGAAAAAATGCGCCGAGAAGGCTATGAGTTTGGAGTCGGTCGACCCAAGGTTATTACCATTGAGGAAGACGGTGTTGAAATGGAACCGGTGGAAACGATCACCATCGACGTTCCTGAAACTTCATCCGGCGTCGTCATCGATGAAATCAACAAGCGCAAGGGCAGCATGGTAGACATGCAATTAGATGGTACGCAAGTGCGTCTCATTTATGATCTGCCTGCCCGCGGTCTCATTGGCTTGCGTTCCAGATTGCTTTCTTTGAGCAAAGGCTACGCTGTATTCCAACAAATTTTTAAAGGTTACGAGCCCATGAAGGGCAATATTGAACAAAGGCCCACTGGCGCACTTATCGCCAAAGATAGGGGTGCCTCGGTTGCCTATGCCCTTTGGAAGCTGGAAGAACGCGGTACCATGTTTATTGGAGCTGGCGTAGAGGTGTATCCTGGCATGATTGTCGGT
>JAYSRH010000504.1:0-6484 GCA_043721115.1 Fibrobacteria bacterium
CAACAAGGGTAAACAGCTCACCAATATGCGCACCACGTCCTCGGATGAGGCAACCACCTTAACGCCCCATCGCCAAATGTCCTTGGAAGAAGATTTGGAATTCATCAATGATGATGAAGCTTTGGAAATTACTCCAAAAAATGTTCGGATACGCAAACTGTTGCTTGAAGAGAACCAAAGAAAACGTGGTGCTAAATAGCGCCTTAGTCGGCGATCTCCCTTAGCTTGCCTATACCTGCCTGGCTATACCGATGTTATGCTCGGTATTATGCTATTTTTAAGCCATGCAGGTATTATGCGGTTGATTCGGTTTGGGCTTTTTTGCCTCATCCTAGCTTTGCCACTCCAAATCCTGGCGGAATCTGCCGCGGACAGCAGCATTGCCCCAGAAAATCAAAAGATTTGGGTACAAGTCGAGGAAACCGTGGTTCCCTTGCGCCGGGATATCAGTCGCAATGGAGACATAGTGGGCTTTGCCCGCAAGGGCCAGGTTTTGGCTGTTGAAAAATCAACGGAGCATTGGGTTAAAGTTCGCGCCAATGACACCTTGGTTGGCTGGGTTGCATCCACATCCGTTTCCGCATCCGGACCAGCAGTGGTTTGGGATCCGGAAACCGTAAAAACCACATTTCTAATTTGTGCAGGATTGGGAATGAGCGTATTCCTTTATTTATTGGTCTCGCTGGAGCGCAAGCGCAGACGCGAAAGTCAGGCCCGCGCCCGTCAAGGTATTGTCGATGCTAAGCGGCGATTGCAAAACCGGATTCATGTTTTACTGCGTACGGAACCCCGTATTCCTTCCCGCTTGGCGATGGACGAAGTGGATTTGATGGAATACCTTCACAGCATAGGTTATGTCGCCACATTGGAAAAAGATCCGGAAAATTTTTTAGCCTCCTGTAAAGCTTGTAAACCCAACCTGGTTCTCACCGGATTCGAATTTCAGTCCATTGTAGAAGCGGCCATGAAAACGGAAGTAGTGCTCATCAATACACCCGTCGTCTACCTGCAATGCGAATCTATTCCCGTGAGTCCAAAAAACCGCATTCGAGCCTATCTAGAAAAACACGCCACCGACAAGGAGCTGGGAGATGCCATTGCCCTTTGTCTCAAGAAGTCACCGGATAAAATTCTCCATTCTGTAAAGCAAACCGCTCTTAAAGGTGCAATCTATTCCGAAACCTTAATCGAACTATTTCATTTTATTGCCTCCGTTAAAAAGACTGGACGATTGTTGGTGGTTTCAGCTTCCGAATCTGCTGAAGTTCATTTTTTACTGGGAAATATTACTAAAGCCAAAAGTAAAGCTTTGACTGGGACCAAGGCCGTGGAAGCCGTTTTGGATAGGGTCTCCGGCACTTTCGAGTTCCACGAAAAGGAACCGGTTGCGGATGGCAATGCAGGACTCAATACGGAAAGAATACTCATGGATTGGGCCAGGAATAGGGATGAGAGCAAGCACTATCCTCGGACTTGATTTTGGCGAACGGCGCATTGGCGTGGCGATTTCCGACACGGGAAAGTCACTGGCGACGGGTCTTACCACTTTGGACTGCCGCCGCGATCCCAACTTTTTGGAGGCCTTGGGCGATATTATCCGGGAAGAAGGCGTAGAAGCCATTGTAGTAGGCTATCCCCTACGCACGGACGGAAAAATTGTGCCGGGAGGCAAGACCGAAGCCGTAGATGCCTTCATAGCCAAACTGGAGGCTAGGTTTCAGTTGCCCGTCCACCGGGAAGACGAAAGTTTTACCAGTCAAATGGCGGCGCAAAGCTTAAAATCCCGTTCGAAAAAAAAACGTGGAAGACGGGAAGATAAAAGTGCCATCGACCGGGTAGCGGCTTGCTATATCCTTCAGGACTTTTTGGACCATGGAACTGGAATCCGCTGATGCATATTTCCCCCTGCGCCTGGTATTGCTTTGAAGTGAAAAACACACCGAATTGGGACGTCCAGGATTTGCCCGATAAAACCACGGTTTCGGCCAAGGATAAATCCTGTAACATTGAATTGGTCGCAGCGCGAAAGGTCAAGAAAGCCGAAGACGTAGAAATCTCCGAATTCCACGAAGCCTATTTACGCGAACAAAAACTGCAGCCTTTGAAAACGGTGATGACGGAAAACCCATACAAAATCATTACCATAGTAACGCGCAGCATTGGTCCCGATGAGCGGTATTGGATTGTCTGCCATGCATTTTGGGCCAATTACTGCGCCTTCATTCGCTATCATGGCGTGCGCCAGGAAAACATGGAAACCAAGGTCCAGGTGTTTTACGATATCGTCAATTCCCTGCAACCGTTAGCCATGGAATAATTGCTTCGTGTTGCCGAAATCAATGTCGGTAGGTAGCCAGGTTTTTTTTCAGGAAATCAGCTTGTTGGGGAGACAAGGCCGTTTGGGTGAGCAGACCACAGTCTACGGGATGCATCAGGTTTTTTAGATCACATACCAACCCGTTGCAAGAATTATCGGTCATCCTTAGGCAGTAGGGCGTGGTTCCCTTTTTGATCCAATCCGGTGCCGCACTTTTTTTAATCAAAATTTGATTCAAGTTGCAGATATCGGTGTCCGTAAACCCGTCTTCCGTATTCGAAAAATCATCGTCTTGCAGCAAATCATGCTGCGTGGAAACCGTATGCCTTAATCCAAAAAAATGTCCGAGTTCATGCGCCGTTGTAATAGCCAATCTGGGAATGGTAGTGCGCAAGGGATACGGATTGGCAAGGACCACGCGGCTTTGATTATCCTGGTCCAGATCCACAACTTCCCTGGGCGCAAAACCAAGCACCTCGCCCACTAGGCCCGAGCCGGGATCGCCAATGGAAATGGTGTCGACCAGGTAGATATGGGCGTTATTCATGACGCGGGTACCGGGAAGGGAAACATAAGCATTGCTAAAAGGGAACACCATTCTGCTTTGGGTAGGCGCCACAATTTCATACGTGCCCACTAGGACAATTCCATAGGGTGAATAAATAGGAGCCATGGCAGCAAATAGCTTGCGGGCAAAGTCCGCTTTAGAAATGGAATCGGGAAGGTTCATAAGCTTGCGCACGAAAATCAGGCGCAAGTGCAACGTATCCGCCCCAATGGCCGCAAAGGAAATCAACGAGACATGACTCAGACCCTTTATGGCTCCTAGACCATCGGGGACCACCATTTGCGCCAGAAATAATTGGGCCGTATTCTGATCCGATACCAGCGGAAAGATTTCCTTCCCTGGCGCCAGCGTTGCGGCTAGGCTTTGGTATTGGCTTGCAGAGCCATTCTTAAAATAAAAGACCGTTAGGTGATCCTTGCTTCTATCCGTATTAACCGAAAGCTGATAGGCTTTCCCAGGTTGCATAACGAATCTGATGCCCGTGCGAATCAGGGCCGGAGTCAAAGAGTCGGCACTGGCGCTGTCATTGACATAGGCGCGCCGGTCCGCACTTTTGGAGGGGACTGGGGGATCCAAGGTGAAGTTGCCACAAGCCGTCAAGATCCATATGTACAGCACGCTTAGAATGCACGTGCCCAGTCCAAAATGGGAAGGGGATCGATTTAATTCAATACCGCATTTCATGCTGGCTTTTCCGGCATTGCGCCTCGGATTTTACGAAGATCCGATTTTAATTTCTGTCTAATGCTCAACAAACTTTTCTGATATCTGCCATCATGAAAGTCCGCGAAAGTCCATGGTAATGGGTCAAAACGACCTTCCGTGTATTTTAACACCATGTCCGCATAGACGCCATCCCCAAGAAATATTTTGTTTGGCCCCCGTTTGAAGGAGGCTAAAACAACCTTATCCGGGTCCATATAGCCAATGTCCAGATTAAAGAGACGTTTTCCATTCTGGGCCCAAGAGTGTTCCAATCTAGCTGCTTTATGCTTGAGCATTGGCAGCAGTTCAGGTCCGATAGCCCCCCGAAAAGCCACGAAACCCCTTTCCAGCAGGGATCCGAATTCATCCTGATAATAGTCCGTACCTTCGAAGGGATAGAACGGACCTTTATAATCGATAGGACCAAAGGTCTCTTCCAGACCTGGCCACAGGCCCTCCCGAGGCTTATCTACCGGTCCCAACACTGCCATAATCCATTTGCAAAGACTGTCCGGTGGCGAAATCATTAGCTGGAAAAGGTAACAAGGGTCCATCAACAATCTATGCAGAAATGCCAAGCGAACTTTTAAAAAATGGGTAGAATATGGAATACTCGTATGCAGGCCCGCACTTTTTCACTGTTTCTAATCGGTCTTTGCTTTGGTTGTGGCAATCGCACCATCGTTCGTGGGGGGCTTACTGAGGTCGAGCGTCGGGATTATGTGGAACAGACGGGAGCCCTTATACCACAACGACTTAAGGGTCCTTTCCTCGCGGGAAATGCTGCCGAAGGCATGACTAAAGAGATGATCATTTTTCTTTACGGCCAGCCTAATCGTACGCAGAATAATCAGTACGGCATCAGGTGGAGTAACCCGACAATCGACACCTCCAGAATCTTGGATACGCGCGATTCCCTTTGGGATTATTTTTCCTCGGACAGCGGATCGGTCAAGTATGGCATGGCCTTTCACGAGGATACCCTGGTTCACTTAACCGGTATGGCACCCCACTAACAATCCCGCAAGCCCTCCGGGAAGCCCACCCCATTGGGTCGGGAATGACTATTTAGTTGATGAAATCCATTTTTATTTTTACGTACAATAGTGTGCCGATGTATTTTTCGTGTTCATTCAACATCTAATCAAGGACGTAACATGGCAGAGAAAAGCCTTACCCAAAGTCAAATCGTGGATCAACTTGCAACGACCAACGGACTCACCAAAGTCCAGGTTCGCGGATTCTTCGAAAGCCAAGCTGCGCTTGCTTACAAGAATGCTAAGAATGGCTTCACACTTCCCGGCCTCGGCAAGATCGTACTCGTGAACCGCAAGGCTCGCATGGGTCGCAATCCCGCTACCGGCGAAGCCATCAAGATTCCCGCCAAGCGCGTTGTGAAATTCCGCGTAGCCAAGGCTGCTAAAGAAGCCATCGGTGGCGTAGTCGGCAAAAAGGCTCCTGCCAAGAAAAAGAAATAGACTTCCCTCAAGAGTCAGCGAGGACCGGCATTGCCGGTCCTTTTTTTTGCCCATTTTTTTATTGGTTCTAATCACCTGTTTGAAATTGTGCTTGCCGTCACACGCATTCAAAGCACTTTGCATTATTTTTCGGCGATATGTTTACGGTATTTGCCCATTGGCTTCGCAGCCTGCTCAATTTTTTCAGTAGCTGGCGAAAGGAGTCGGCGCGGCTTTATCGACATCAATACGGATTATTCCTGGCCATACCCATACTATGGGGGTGCCTGGATAATTTTTTATGGCCCAGATTTTCTGTATTGGGATTTCTGGTTATGGCGTGGTTTTTGGAGCGGAGAATTGGGAAGAGATTTGTCTTCCAAAGCCTGCTCTATACAGCTTGGAGCCTTTACCTTAACGCAATCTGGAATCCACAGCTACCCTCCCAGACATGGATGTCCGAGACTAAAAGCAACATAAGTGTTTCCGATCCCGACGCAGCCAAAATACTAACTGGCACAGTAAGTGGTACTCCGCAATTTAATCCGACTTGCGCTTTTCTGCTTTCTACTTCTGATGGACTCATGCGCATACAGGCTCATGCACCTGATTTTTTATTGCAGCCCGGACAGTCTTTGAAACTGCAGGTCACAGAATCCTCCATTGCCCCGCCCACCAATCCAGGTCAGTTCGACTTCCCTAATTATCTACGCTCGATAGGAGTACGCGCCAATTTCCGCGCCGAAACGATTGCACTGATGAGAGCACCGCCTTGGTATCAACGCTGCATCAATTCGATCCATGCCACCCTGGATGCATGCCTCACAGGCTCCGTCCCCGCCGCACAAGCCCCGTTACTTAGGGCCTGCCTACTTGGTTCCATGGAAGGCCTAGATCCTAAAGTGGTGGAGGATTTTCGTGCCAGTGGTATGCTGCATATCCTGGCCATCAGCGGACAGCATATAGGTTTGATAGCCCTTATTCTTCTGCAACTATTTTCACTATTGCGAATGCCTCGTAAGATTGCATTTGTCGTTACCGGCGTCCTAATCGGTATTTATGTTCCCGTTTGCGGTGGTTCGATCAGCGTTTTGCGTTCGGCCCTCATGTTCTGGTGTATTCTTCCCGGCGTGCTTTGGGAACGTCCTGGAATGGCCATGAACAACCTCGGCTGGGCTGCTGCACTTAGCCTCTTTTGCATGCCGTACCAAATCCTATCGCTGGGATTCCAACTTTCCTTTGCCGCAACTTTTTTCTTGATCCTTTATTCGCGAATGTTGGCTGGTGTACTCAAGAGATTGAAAATCCGAAATCCGGTGGCAACGTATTTGGTCTCTACGGTCCTGTTCAGCTTGGTCCTTTACCTGGCCGCTTACCCCATACTGGCTAACACCGTGCACTGTCTGTCGCCCTCCTCTCTACTTGGAAATCTGGCCA
>JAYSRH010000505.1:0-6482 GCA_043721115.1 Fibrobacteria bacterium
CAGCGACCTTTGAACAAGGCTGCACTGATTTTGGTGGTCAAACATTTGATTGGGTTGGTCGAAAAGAAAATGAACGGGCAGGAAGTGAAACGCTTTTCCTTGACCTCTTCTGTATTGGGAAAAGTATTGGACCCTATGCCGGGTCTACCTGGCATTTTCGCAGGTGAAGCCTCGGGAAGCATGACCGTCCTATCCTCCGGCTCTTTGGAACAGGGGGAGAACGCCGTTTTCCAGTCGATATTAGAAGATGTTTTCGAGCCAAAAGGCAAGTCTGGTAAAGAAGGGCACACGGCTCCCAATACCACTGGACTCAGCCAAAACTGGCAGGAGACGGAAGAGGTCCAGTTTGAAACGAGGCCCGTTCACGACCATGAATCGGATCACGAAACACATTCGTCCCGAGCTAAGGAAAGATATTCCGACCCCAAGGAACAACTTAATTCCAAAGAGTTGATGGCCTTTTTTAATACTCGATCCCAAACTCCATGGCATTGGCCGCTTTATTCCAGCCTCTTCAACCGTATTTATGGGGGATTGGCTTGTGGCGAATTGCTCCTTTTGCAAAGCGACCCATTTGCCGCCGAACTCGCTTACCATTTTTTAATTCAAGGCGCGGAAGATTTCTGTAAGGAAGGCAAAGGCCAGTTTCTGATTTTTTCGAAAAAGCGATCCCTGGGAGAGCTGGCCCTCTCTTCCCTTTCTCGCCATTATAAAACCAACCCGCTTACATCCACGGCTCCGTCCAAACCAGACAACGCAACTTTAGCCAAAACCTATGCGGCTCTCTTTCCAAACGCGCCGCAAATGCCTGGCTGTAACCGTGGCGATGGGTTGGAACAACTCTTAAAGTATTTGGAACATGATTATCTTTTGAAACAGAAGAAAAAAGGCGGTCAATTGGCGCCGTTGATCATCGTTGTGGACAACCTCAGCGAATTCAGCCAAGGCAACCCTGACGAAGACTTCCGCCGCCTCTCAGCCATGAAACTGCGTTTGGCTGAATTCAACAGTTCCTTGTGGGTTACCCAGATGCGGCCCGCGGATCCTCTGGCTCAGCAACCCTTGCTGGCCTTAGCCAATTACCTGATCACCGTGGACCACAATGGCGCGCAAGAGGGCAGCGCTCCGAGTAAGCTTGGAGAACCTTCCAAGCCTTCTGATTGGGAGGCCGGATTCCACGCCGAATTCACAGCAGAAATGCTCATCAAGGAATTCTCCTTACTCAAGATCCGGTTTCAATCCCATGGTTCACATCGTAATTTCCAAAGCCACTATGCCTACCATCGGCCGTCCTATTTGTTCCATGAGATCAATCCAGCCCCGTCTTAAGCACCTTTTCCGCGAACCCTTCCAAGCGCACTGGGCCTTGTTACTATCTTTAATGCGCGAGGATTGATGAAAAACCAGCTCGGCTATCTGTTCATCGAAGCCTTTCGCGGATTCCGCTCCGATAAGTTTCTATCCGTAACCTCCGTGATAACCATTGGCATTTGTACTTCCGTAGTGGCGGGATTGGTACTGACTTTTTATCTCGTCTGGTCCTTGGGTGGGGGCGGCACATCCGACAGTGTGGTGCGTGTTTTTCCTGGATCCAAATTTGAATCGCAGGAAGCCCTGGACGCCTTGGAAGCCAAGCTCCACCGTTTGCCGGGATTGGACTCCATAGTTTTTGTGAGCAAAGACGACGCCCTGGAAGAATTCAAACGGGATTTTGGGGATGAAATGGTCCGTTCCTTGGACTGGAATCCGCTACCGCATTCCTTTTTGCTTTACTCGGCCAATGGATACCGGACGGCTTCCCAGAACCGGTTGCTGCTCGATCGCGTGAGACTTCTGGAAGAAGTGGAAGAGGCCAGTGCCAATTCACTTTACCTGGACTGGCTGGAAAAATGGCGTTTGCCGGTGGAAATGGGTTCAACCTTGCTGATATTGCTGGTAGGGGGAGCACTCTCACTTATCATTCATAATTCCGTGAAGCTCAATCTCTATTCGCGCCGCATTCTGGTTGAGAATATGAAATACTGTGGGGCGGGAGAGTTTTTCATCCTGGCTCCATTCTTAATGGAAGGGCTACTACTGGGAATTTCCGGTAGTTTGATCGGCGTCACCACCTTGGCCTTTTTGCTTTGGCTAGCGAGGTTCATCTCGCCTACTATTCCCGCGTTAGTACCGTTTTGGACGTGTGCGACGATTTTGCTGGCATCCACGGCCGGTATTGCCGCCATCGCCAGTTTACGAACCGTGCAGTCTTTCCTCCGGGGTTCGACACATTGATTCCATTCCTATCCCGCGCCATACTGAGTCTGGGAATGCTTGTGCTTTGGAGTGGTGGGGCTTTAGCGGCGGACCGGAATAACTTCGATCGTGAAATTGCCAGGCAGCGCGGGGAACTGGAAGAATTGCGCTCTCGCTTGCTGAAAGAACAACGGGAGCTGGAAACCCTAAAAGAAAAAAAGGAAAGTACGCTGGGCCGATTGGATAAAATTTCCGCCAACATACAACATGCCGAGCAATATCTATCCGAACTGGATGCCACGGAAGAAACCTTGGGTCGTTCCCTATCCAAGGTCAAACACGATCTCGAAAAGGTGGAAGGTCGCATCCAAGAGCGCAATGGCATCATATCCCGAAGAGTGCGCACACTTTTTATCACGGGAGGTCCAGACCGGTTGGTTCTATCTGGCTGGCAATCCGGGCAAGGGGATTTCTTACGCAAAGTGTTTTTCATGAAACGCGTAATTCGCTATGACAAATCCCTGGTCAAAGCCAGCCGCGAAGATATGGAGTTAAAAGAAAAAACTGTCGCCAAATTAGACAACCGCATTGCTGAACTCACCACCTTCCGTACCCACAAATCTCATGAACGCGAAACCTTCAGTCGTGCCAAGGCCGAACAAGAGAAAAGCCTATCCGCACTGCAAAATGACGAAGCGGCCAAACGAGAAGCGTTGAAAGAAATGGAGGAAAACGCCACCCTGATCACCGAGATCATCGCAGCCTTAGAAAAACGTCGCCTGCAGGAAATCGCCCGGCATAAAAAAGCCGCGGAATTGGAGACGGGATCCAAATACTGTCTGCCGGTGGAAGGAGAGGTGATTTCAAAATATGGGCTTCAATACCATGCGACCCTTAAAACCACTACGAAAAATCTCGGCATTGAAATCCGTGGAAAGTCCGGAAGTGCCGTGCGCGCTGCGGTTAGTGGCGAGGTGGCCATGGTCACTCGCCTTCCCGGTTACGGCATGGGTGTCATCCTGGATAATGGCTCTGGATTCTTTACCATATACGCCAATCTGGCCGGGATAAAGGTTCGGCCGGGGGATAAGGTCAAAACCTGCCAAGATATCGCCACTGTTTCCGTAGAAACAGAGCGGGTGTATTTTGAGGTTCGCAAGGGCACTCGCACCTTGGACCCGGTTGATTGGCTGCGATCCTCGGGGAAGTGACCGGCTTCACCTGAATGGGTTTACCGGTTTACTAATTTGGTTCGATGATTCATTTTAGCCGCACCCTGGGATTGGACGAAGCCAAAACGTCCCTGGCCCACGCCCTGACCACCAATACCTTCCCGCATGCGTTACTCGTGCACGGACCGGAAGGGGTAGGCCAAAACGCACTGGTGTTGGACCTTGTCGACTTACTGATTTGCGAAGCTGAAGAGACACGTCCCTGCGGCCAATGTGCCGGATGCCTGGGTCGCAAGCGCAAGAACTTGGATAACATCATTTTTATCATGCCATTGGAAAAAAAAGAAAAGGCTTCCTCGGAAGGAGAAATAGAAGGCAATCAGGTTGAGGAATTGACCCAGAAAGCTAAAGAATTCCACGCCGACCCATATGGATTCGTTCGCACGGAAAAAAGCCGCATCAACATTGCCCAAATACGCGACCTGAAATCCCGCTTGGCCTATGCGGAAGTTTCCGGTCGTCCACGTATAGTCGTCCTGCTATGGGCCGAGACCATGCCACAAGAAGCCGCCAATGCGTTGCTGAAAACCCTGGAAGAGCCGCCCGCCAACACCTTTTTTCTTCTCTCGTGCGAAGACCGATCCTCGTTGTTGCCCACCATTGTTTCTCGCTGCACTCAAATTGCCCTCTTACCTTTTGAACCTGGACCTTTCGCTGCCCTTTGCGCCACGCATGGAAAAGCCTTAGGCCTCGACGCAGCAGCCACTCGTCTATTGCCTTTTGCGGATGGGTCAGTGGGAATACTGCTCAATTTACAGCGTAACGGTGGTGATACCCTACTGGAAGAAGCGCGACTTTTCCTCGAGGCGGCCTTGGGCGGTGATTGGCGGAATTTTGCCGATTATCTGGAAAGTTCCGATGCCTTTGCCGATTTGGAGGCATCGGCAAGCTTGCTGCATTTTCTCCTCCGCATGTTACGCTTGTACCACCGTTTAAAAACCGAGGAAAACCAAGGAATCGATCCCGAATTGGCACGCTACTTCATTCCTTTAGCGACAGGTCCCAGCCTGGATGCATTGGCCCAACTTGTGGAAGAAATTCTGGCAGCCGTCCAGTCCTATGCCAAACCTAAAGTAGCGGCACTGGGACTCTTTCTCGACTTCGAAGCGAAATATGCCCGTAAAGAAACGCCAGCATGATAAAGCCCCCGACGACGCTGCCCATTATCGTCAAACCCGAAATCTCCCTTCATCCCAAACGATTGGACTTGGCCGCCGCCATCAACGGTCCTCAATTTGTAGCCGATTTGCTGTTGTTAAGAGGCGTTGAGGAAAAGGAACTGGCCCGCGATTTTTTTCTGGCCCCGCTCGGCAATTCCCAAGCCGAACCGGACCCCGTCCCTATGCTGGGCATGGATAAAGCCATAACCATTCTGCTTGAAGCTTTGCTGCGAAGTGAAAAAATAATCGTGCATGGAGATTACGATGTCGACGGGGTAACTGCTACGGCACTGCTCTACCTGGGATTAAAAGCATCCGGATTTGAGGTGGACTGGTTCATCCCCAACCGTTTTGAAGAAGGCTATGGCATTTCTTTCGCAAGCGTAGCCAAGATTCATGCACGTGGGGCTCGCTGGATGATCTCCGTGGACACGGGGATTTCCGCGAATGCCGAAGTCGCACGCGCCAAGGAATTGGGCCTTGGAGTCATTCTGACCGATCACCATCAAGCCTCGGGTGAATTGCCCCCGGCTGATACCATCATAAATCCTAATCAACCAGGTTGTCCCTATCCCAATAAGGGGCTCTCAGGGGTTGGAGTAGCTTACAAGTTACTGAACGCCTTGTCCCTGCGCATCAAGAAGGAAACAGCCGAAAAATATCTGGATTTAGTCGCCCTCGGAAGCCTAGCTGATAATGTTCCCCTGCTGGGTGAAAATCGCCGGTTGGTGAAAGCGGGTCTAAAACAACTCGCGTCGACGCCCAGTCTTGGCGTACGTGCTCTATTAGAAAGGGCCGGTTTGGAAAAAGGCCAAGTCACTTCCGGAGAACTGCTTTTCAAAGTCACGCCAATGCTCAATGCCATGGGCCGCATGGGCAGTCCAGAAATCAGCCTTCGATTGTTGCTGGCTGAAAACGAAGGCGAGGCCACTCGCTGTTTGGATTTGATGGAGACGGAAAACAAAAAACGACGAAAACTGGATCAGGCCATTACCACCGAGGCGGTAAGCATGGTGGAGAACGATCCCAGCCTGCAGGCTTCCGGATGCTTGGTCATGGCATCGGAAAGTTGGCACGAGGGTGTCATCGGCATTGTTGCGGCCCGCATGGTGGAACGGTACCTGCGACCGTCATTTGTACTTGCCATTGATTCCAAAACGGGATTGGCTAAAGGCAGCGGCCGCACCATTCCGGGTTTCAATCTGCACAAAGCTTTGGGAACGGCACAGTCTCTTTTGGAAAAATGGGGCGGGCACTACTATGCATGCGGCTTGACCCTAAAAACTGAAAATATCGATGGCCTACGCAACCTCATGAACGCCGCTGCGGCCGAGCATCTGGCCGAAAATTATTTTACCCCCCGTATCTTGCCAGTGGTGGAAATCCCCTTAGCCGGTTTGAATGAAGAGTGTATGGCGTGGCTGCGACGCTTTGAACCTTTCGGACCTTTAAACGAAAGCCCATTATTCTATTCGGAAAATGTGGATCTCATGGCTATACCCCGCTTGGTAGGGGAAAAGCATTTGAAACTTTCTCTCGGTCAATCAGGCGTACAATTTGACGCCATCGGTTTCAATCTTGGGCATTTAATGGATTACGTTTTGGACCGATCCAGACTGTCCAAGCTGGCCTATTACCCAGAATGGAACACCTTTCGTGGTGTTCGGAAAATTCAACTCAGAATCGTCGCGCTGGAATAATTTCCGGCTTCCCCACTTTTTCTAAATCGGAACTGCTTCGCGATTTGCGGTACGACTCGCCCCATTTACTCAGGTGATCGAGCAATGGTTTGAGGGACGCGCCCGTTTCCGAAAGACTGTATTCGACCTTGGGTGGAACAACGGGATACACCTTG
>JAYSRH010000506.1:0-18789 GCA_043721115.1 Fibrobacteria bacterium
GGAGCCCTCGTGGCCATCTGGGGATTCCTGCGAACCCACCGACCGACTTGGAGCGATGTCTCGCTTTTACCCGTGCCGCCATGGAAACTGATGCGTTACTCCTTTCCTCTTGCCAGCGCCAATATTTTTTCCGCTTTGGCCGTGCGCGTAGACATATTCATGCTGGCGAGTTTGTCCGGCGTAAATAGCCTGGAAATTTACACCGTTGTCTGTATGATTGGAAAGTCTTTGACTTCCATCCGGCAGTCCTTTGAAAATATTTTGCTCTCCACCTTCTCTTCCTGGGGCAAGACGGGGCTCACCTTGAAATTGAAACATTATTACAATTATTCCATCTGGCTGGTTATGAACGTTCAAAGCATTTTCCTGGCATTTGCAATTTTCTTCGGCGCAGAATCCTTGGGGCTGGTCTCCGCACAGTACGCGGCAGGATACTGGGTGTTGGTTGTTACGGCCTTCCTGATTTATTTCAATACTGTGAGCGATTTCTCTACGATTTTGGCATTGGGGTTGGGCCGCACCGCCATGGTTCCAACCTTGCAAGTCGTTTTTCTTTGCGCCAACATAGGACTTAACCGACTCCTAATACCGCGTTGGGACGCCTTGGGCGCAGCCCTGGCCTTGGGCTTGGCAAATATGCTTGCCGGCTTGTTGTATCTGGCTTACCTCACCTTCTATTTTAAACGCTCTCCTCTAATGCGCGAATACTGTCTTTCGATTGGCATTGGAGCTCTGATGTTTATCCTGCCTGCCACGATGGCCCTCCATTTCCACTTGGGCCTCGCCACCAAAGCAGGACTCTATTTCACTTGCTTGGGCCTTGGATTCCTGGTTCAGAAAACCTGGTACCGGCGCTTCAATCGCATTCTCCACTCTCTTCCAGAAGGCGCGTGATAGTTATCAAGCCTTTCCAAGTTGCAATTGATGTGTCCTTGCTAGGCACGGTTTCCGAATGGCATCGCGGTTAGAGCGGAGTGTCGCCTTGCGTCTTCCACCATTCGATAGCCTCTGACAAGCCTTCGGCAACTGAAATGGGCGACCGCCAACCTACCTCGTGCGTCAGCCTGTCCAGCAAGGGTAAAAGTTTCGCAGGCCCCGAATCTTGAAAGGCGCCAAATCGAATATCGGCCTTTCGGCCAATTTCATTGGCGATTTTTTCTGAGAGCATTTTTAAAGTGACTGCTTCACCGGATCCGATGTTTACCGCGCCCTGAACACCGCTTTTGCAAAGATGCGCGAAGGCGTCGGCGACAGCGGATACCGGTAGAAAATCCCGCAGCTGCGTCCCCTGACTGCAATCGAGTCGATCTTGCCACAGATGGGCCCGGATCAATGCAGGTACTATGCGCACGGGCGCTTCTCGGGGGCCAAAGAGAAGAAATATTCGACCCCATGCGAATTCAATTTCCGCTGTTTGGGCAAAGGCCGAGCCAGTTAAATAGGCGGATGCTTTGGTCGCACTGTAAAGAAGGCCTGGCCTCAGCGGATCTTTTTCTGAGTAGAAATCACCTTGTGCCCAATCATATTCGGCACAACTACCTGCGCCCACAAAACGTTTTCCGCCAACCTCCACAAATGCTTTTAATAGCGATAGTGTAGCGGACAGCCACTCTAAATTAAGCGGGCTTTTCCAAAACAAACCGTGCTCCGTGTACCATGCAAAGTGCAACAAATGTGTTGGACGAATGGATTGCAATAAAGCTTTCGTTTGTTCCGTCTTGAAAAGATCGACCTTATGCCAAACCACATTCTTTAACGCGATATCCGTGCCCGCTTTGCTTGACGCGGCATGGACTTCAAACCCAAGCCGTTGCAAAGGCGCTAGGGCATGCCGCCCCAGAAATCCACTTGCGCCAGTTACTAGGATTCGGTTTCCAGTTGTCATATTCTACTGCGGAGACACGGCGTTGAATGCAGGGAAAGCCAAATCGCGATCCGAAACGATAGGCTCGTGTATGGAAGGCCATTGGATCTTGAATGCGGGATCATCATAACGCGCGCCGCGCACGGACGCCGGTTCATAGAGCGTGGACATTTGATAAAAAATTTCCGTATTGTCCTTTAGGGTGACAAATCCATGGGCAAACCCTTCTGGAATATAAAGCATCACGCCGTTGTCCTCATCCAGTGTTTCTCCATGCCACTTCAGAAATGTGGAAGAGTCCGGACGCACATCAACAATTACATCCCATAACGATCCACGGGTAACACGAACCAGCTTGGCTTCAGCATGAGGCGCTGCCTGCCAATGAAGACCGCGCAATGTGCCGCGCGAACTATTGAAGGATGCGTTGCTTTGGACCCAGGAAGAGTAAAGGCCAACGTTGGAAAATTCCTTGGCGCAATAAGTGCGGGAAAAGTGGCCGCGAACATCTGCCTTCTTTTCAAGTGTTATCCGAAACGCGCCGGGCAGAGTCAGGGCTTCAAAAATCATCTGCGGGTTCGCTTCAAATCACTTGCACTGTAGGGATGGGCACTACAAATTGACCGCACCATTCCCGAATGAATGCCATCTGATCCATCACCTCATCCTTCAAATTCCACGGAAGGATCAATACATAATCCGGTTTGGCGACGCGGATGTGTTCCGGTTCCCGAACAGGTATGCGCGTGCCCGGCAAATACGTGCCCTGCTTGTGCGGACTGCGATCGACTGTAAAGTCTATGAAGTCGCAGCGAATGCCGCAATAATTCAACAACGTGTTGCCCTTGGCAGGTGCGCCATAACCGGCCACAATTTTTCCAGCGCGTTTTGCTTCAATTAAAAAGGATAACAAATCGCGTTTGACGGTCTTCACTTCCTCTGAAAAGGAAGCATAACGCGCAAGGTCGCGAAGTCCAAAAGTGCGTTCTCGTTCGAGTAGATTCGACACTGCAGCGGTTTCATTGTGTGCCGCACCGCGATGACATGCGTACACCCGTAAAGAACCTCCATGCGTGGAAAGCTCCTCTACATCAAAAATTCGCAGTCCATGGGATTCAAAAATCTGTGCAACCGTTGTCAAGGATAAATAGGAAAAGTGTTCGTGGTAGATGGTGTCAAATTGGCGGTTCTCAATGAGGCGCTGCAGGTGAGGGAATTCAAAGGTTGAAACACCTTCCGGTTTAAGCACGATGGAAAAACCGGCGACGAAATCATTTATGTCAGGCACATGCGCCAGTACGTTATTTGCCACTGTGAGATCGGCCGTTTCCCCGGCGTCAACAAGTAGAGCCGCGGTCTTTTTACCAAAGAAAAGGACCTTGGAAGGAATTCCATTTTCTTCCGCCACGCGCGCCACATTGGCCGCCGGTTCGATGCCCAACACTTTGATGCCCAGATCCTTGAACCAGCGCAGGAGATAGCCGTCGTTGCTGGCAACTTCCACCACTCGGCTTCCGGCATTGAGCCCGAATCTTTCTGTGATTTTTGTCGCATAATTCTGAGCATGCTTTAGCCAGCTATCGGAATAGGACGAGAAGTACGCATACTCACTGAAGATTTTTTGCGGACTTTCGAAGGACTCCAATTGCACCAGAAAACATTTTCCACACACGCGCGCGTGCAGCGGATAAGTGGGCTCCATTTTTTCCAAATCTTCGGCGCGAAGATAGGAGTTTGAGAACGGAGTGGAACCGAGATCGGCAAAAGATTGGTTCAGTGGAGCAGTGCAGAAACGGCAGATGGGCAGATGATTCATAAAATCCTATTTCAGACTCCCTGCGGATAAAAGTGTTTGATAATGCGTGATGTGTTCCAGTGTCAGAGAACGAAGATCCGCTCCGCTTCGCCATCCCTGATACCATTCGCAAGTCCATCGCAGCATTTCTTCAAAGCGCAACCGGGGACTCCACGACAAGACCGTATTCGCCAGGCCACTGTCAAGACGCAAAACGCCAGCCTCGTGTGGCTGAGGAACATTATCCGTTTCCCAAACAATACCAAGGGCCTTGCAAACGGCGTCGGCCACTTCACTCACAGGACGCACATCGCTTTCCAACGGACCAAAGTTGAAGGCACGGGACAAATCACCCGCATTCCCGTAAAGCCGTTCGGCCAGTAACAAATACCCTCCCAGTGGCTCCAGGACATGCTGCCACGGGCGCACCGCTTGAGGATATCGCAATCGTGCTTGCTTTTTTGTTGCTTGAGCGCGTACCAAATCCGGTACCAAACGATCCATGGCAAAATCTCCTCCGCCAATCACATTTCCAGCACGGGCCGTCGCAAGTCCTTTTTGAAATCCGGCCTCGCCACTCAGAAAACTACGCCGCCACGAGGCGCATAATATTTCGCAAGCCGCTTTGCTGCTCGAGTACGGATCATAACCACCTAGTGGTTCCTGCTCTCTAAAGGGAAGGCCTCGTTCAACATTTTCATAAACCTTGTCAGTGGTTATGACCACAATACTGCGCACAGAATCACAATCCTGGCATGCTTGGAGGAGTTCCAACGTGCCCAAGACATTGATCCGCCACGTCTCTTTTGGATTCCGGTACGCCTCACGTACCAGCGGCTGGGCAGCTAGGTGAAAAACAATTTCGGGACGAGACTCTTTCAGTGTCCTTTGAATCCGTTCGGAATCAGCGATGTCGCCGCGCCTATCCAGGCAATCCGCCGCAATGCCAGCTAGGGTGAAAAGATTGGGCTCGGTGGATAGTTCAACGGAAGAGTAGCCGGTCACCTCAGCGCCAAGCGAGCGAAGCCACAGGGTAAGCCAAGACCCTTTAAAACCGGTATGACCGGTGAGCAAGACGCGACGCCCACGCCAAAAAGCAGCGTTCACCAAGTTTTCCACGGAGCTTCGCCGCGGGCCCAGAGATCTTCCAATAAATGCTTATCGCGCAAAGTGTCCATCGGTTGCCAAAAGCCTTCATGCCGAAAGGCTTGAAGTTGTCCTTCTATGGCCAGCTGCTCCAATGGCTGTTTTTCGAAAATGGTTTCATCCCCGGCAATGGTATCGAGTACGGAAGGTTCAAGCACAAAAAAGCCGCCATTGATCCAGGCGCCTTCACCTCTCGGCTTCTCGTGGAAGGACGTCACGGTATCACCCTTAAGGTCGATAGCGCCAAAACGACCCGGTGGTTGGACGGCTGTTAAAGTAGCCTTACGTCCATGCTCTTTGTGAAAGGCGATCAAGGCCTTCAAATTCACATCGCTAACCCCGTCTCCGTAAGTAAAACCAAAAGTCCCATCATCCAAATGTTGACGCACCCTCTTTAAGCGGCCGCCGGTCATGGTATTTTCGCCCGTGTCCACCACGGTCACTTTCCAAGCTTCTGCGTTGCTTTGGTGAACTTTCATCGAGCCGGAGGCCAGATCGAAAGTAACGTCACAGCGGTGCATGAAATAATTGGCGAAATATTCCTTGATAACATAGCCCTTGTACCCGCAGCAAATGATGAAGTCGGTGTGTCCGGCTGCTGCGTAGCTTTTCATGATGTGCCACAGAATGGGACGGTCACCCACCTCAACCATGGGTTTTGGCTTGAGATGTGTTTCCTCACTGAGACGGCTGCCGAATCCTCCGGCTAGGATGACAATTTTCATTGGGGTGCTGACCTTAATGGGCGTTAATAATACAAACTGACTCCCAATGGGAGTAGGCCAGAGTATTCGTATTCCATCCGTAATTTTTCCTTCCCAAGGTTTATGGCATTTATTGAAGTTTTTGACCATATTTGGCCACGACTTGATAAAAGTGTTTCAAACTCTTTCGCCTAACCGGCCTCTAAAAAAATCGCGAGCTCCGGCTAGCAATTCGTTCACGCTCTGATATTTTCTGGCAAAAAGACGAAGGCTTAATCTGTGCACTAAAACGTACCACAATGAGAAGCCAATCATCCAAGGCCGGTATTTCCAGATGAAGTGAAGCAAATTTCGTGCGATATAATATTCCTTTTCCATTTTCGTCGAGCCTTTTCCGTCTTTATGGTAGACGACGGCTAGCGGGGCAACACCGATTTTTACACCCGCCGCTTTCGCTCCATAGGAAAAATCCACATCTTCGAAGTAGAGAAAATATTCCCCTGGAAGCAATCCGCGTTCAAGACATTTTTTGGACACCAACATCGCCGTACCAACCACATAATCCATGAGGTGTAATTCCGACTCTTCTTTGATTTCTAAATTGCGTCCCGAGTAGGCAAGGAACCTTCCAGCCAAGGCCTGCACACTTTCGTGCTCATCGTAATACATTATTTTCGCGGCACAAATTCCCAGGTCTTGCGCTTCGCATGTCTTAACTAAATGCGAAAGACTATCCGGCTTTACTGCCGTGTCGTTATTGAGTATCCATAAATATTTATAATCCGATTTTGTTTGACACCATCGAATTCCAACATTGAATCCTTCAAAGCAGCCCCAATCAATTTCAGATTTAATGAATGTCAAATGAGGTGCGGCATTATTTTCGAAACCCTCAGCAATTAATTCGCCTTGTTGAGTGATGTAGGTAAATGAAATAGGGGCTGTCTGGTTTTTCACCGTGGCCAGAATTGGGGAGGCATGCGGTGTGTCTGGCCGGAAATCCCCTTTAATCCATGCCATGATTTTTTCCAGCGAATTATCTGGGGAACCATTGTCCACGACCACCACTTCAAAATTGGAATAATCGCAAGAATAAACCGATTCTAAGCATTCAATGGTATCCGCCCAACCTCTATAGTTCAAAATGATGACATAAACTTTTGGGGCGACCGATATTAAATCCATAAGATCCTCACGATTAACAATTTTGAAATCTGCTTTCGAACTGTTCCGTCTATTGTGACTGAAAACTCAGCATTCGCTCTATTTTATTACCTACGCCAGAAAACCCCAGGATTGTCATTCAACTATTCTCCCTTCCCAGATGTTCCTCCATCCACGCAGCTTCCTTGTCAGCAATGGCATCCCAATTGAATTGTACCGCCCACTCCCTTGCTTGCAACCCCATTCTTTTTATCCGTTCCGGATCCCCTATGAGCCCCAGGATAGCATTAGACAGGGCAACGGTATTTCCGATTTCGACGCGGATTCCGGAGAAGCCATCGGATATGCTGTTTTTAAAACCGGATGCTTCTGAAACGACCACGACCTTTCCGGCGGCATTCGCCTCCAGGGCGGCAATGCCCCAACCTTCATAACGCGAGGGGCTGCAGAAGAAGAGACATTGGGACAGCAGCATGGATTTTTCCGCATCCGTGATATTTGTACGCAAGGAAACTTTATTTTCCAGGCTCAGATGGCGTGCCAAGGCCAGTAGTTTTTTTTCGGACTCTGGATCGCCTCGGCCGGCCAGAACCAGTTTGAGGTTGGGGTGTTGGGCTGCGACCAATGCAAAGGCTTCGATCAGGATATCGAGCCCTTTCATGAAAACATCTAGACGACCGATGAAGGCCAAAAACGGCGGAGAAGATTCTGAAATATCCTTCACCTGGAGCAAGGCTGGATGGAATCCATTTGCCGTTCGCAAGACCTGCGCCTTTGGATTGTAGCGCAAGATTTCTGCTGCCACAGCATCATTGAGAACAACGAATTTATTGGGAATCCGGTAATACAGGGATTCAAGCCTATCGAACAACCTGCCTGTGACCCCCAGCTTGTGGGTCCAATTGTTTCCAATAATATGATGGAGGACTCCATAAATACACTTTCTATGTAACCAGGCTGCCGGTAACGGAGAATACAATGAAAGGCCAATTCCGATGTAGCCCCTTTTATGAAAGAGAATTCTCAAATTGGCCAAAACCACATATGTCAACCGAGAGAGTATTTCATTCCCTCCAAAACCAAGGGGGATTATTTCGACGCCTTGCAAGGATTGACGCCGTCCTCCAGGGTAGTTGCCTATATAAAGATGGACGGCAACAAAATTACGGCGGAGCCGACTCAGGACTTCCAGATCACGATACGCACCTCCGCCGGCCAACCATGGGTTTTGCGTGGAATCGTAGGAATAATAATGAAGCGTTTTATCAGATTTCAAAGGTGGATTCGGCAGACATTTAAAGAAAATATACTCCAATTCAAGACGTTACACGTTGGGAACGCCTCACCCAGGGCCTGGAAAAATAAAACCGCATTTTGGCAGAAATCTTTGGTCCCCGTGCAGGGTATTTTAGTAATACCTTTAGGCCATGCATACCAATACCCATCCAAGCCAAATCAGTATCGAGAAAAAACCCTGGGACTGGAATAAGATTTGTGCTGAACCGTATCGCCTCCTATTCCCCTTAGGAACTACCAGTGCAGCAATCGGAATGGGTATTTGGATCCTGTATTATTTTTGGCCCCAAGCTTTTCCATATCCTGGCCAAGGGCATGCGGTCATCCAGATTCAAGCCTTTTTGCTTTGCTTTATCTTTGGATTCCTGACAACCATGCTCCCAAAAATTTTGGGCGTCAAACCCTTGGATCCCTTATCCTACTTAGCCTTTCCAGCCCTATTAATAAGCATTATTGCCGCTTCCTTGGCCAACGCCCCTTTCATTGCACAAATTTTTCACCTTTTGCTTCTTATCAACTTCCTGGGTTTTATCGCCAGAAGGTTTCCCCGCAGAAAATCAAATCCACCGCCCGCATTTCTGTTTATTGCCGTCGCCATGCTTATCGATGCGCTGGGGATTATGGCAAAACTAACTGCTTTATCCGGGTACCTAGCCGATTCGCTTACGGGTCCCACTTTAAGATCCAGTTCCATTTTGCAATACCAAGCCTTTCCGCTTCTGCTCATCCTGGGTGTAGGTGGTTTTCTTTTGCCCAAACTTTTTGCCAATGGGCCCGTTGATCCCCAAGCCCTGCGCTTAAATTCTGCTCGACGCCTAACGGCACCCATTGCGCTTTGCGCCCTGTTTTTGACGAGTTACGGCATTGAAATATTCGGCATTTTCAATGGCAATGGAAACATCAGTCTGCAGCTGGCATACACCCTTAGGGCAGCGGTCTGGACTTGGTTCCTCTTTGTGGAAATCCGTATCCATAAAGTGCCTGGAAAGTTACAACCGTATTTAGGGGCTGTGCGTATGGCACTCTATGTGATGGCGGCTGCGTTGTTTATGCCCATTTTTCTGCCGCAATATATGCTCGCCTGGGAGCATATGATTTTCATTTCCGGATTTATGCATTTGACCTTATCCATCGCGTCCCGAGTCCTGACAGCACATGCTGGGCGGCTGGATATACTTTCTATGCATGGTCGGAAAATCAGGGTGTATGGCTCACTTCTCTTTCTTTCCATGCTGACCCGTATTGCAACTGAGATATGGGCCGGTGGGCATTATTTGCACCTGGCTCTCGCCGCGGCCATTGCCTTGTCTGCGTTGTTCATGTGGGGAAGAATATACGTCCCACTTGTGAAAATCCATCCTGGCCGATAAAACTCAACTGGTTTTTATTTACCCATCCATGTGAAACATATGGATCCGATTGTATGAAGATCAAGAGTCGTTCCAGCCAGTTGCGCATAATAAATGCCTTTGGGACAGGATCTTAGATTCCGAAATTTATGACCATGTACGTCTACGAGTACAATTCTCCGCTCTGTAGAATTCCCCGAAAACAAGATTCCATCTAATGCTTTCGCTAATCGCAATTCCGGAACAAAATTTCTTTTCCCACTAAATTCCAAATCGACAACCGGATCCGTGGGCTTAATGGGGATAGCAGGGCTGATGGGAATCGTTCCATGGAACATTTGAGTGATCGCCCCGCCCAATCGCAAGTACCAATCGGAAGGCAGAGTCGTATCTCCATCGGCATCAACGGTCACTCATGTTCCCTAGTCGGGAGCGTATTTGCGGCGGGGAATCGCATTCTGTGGATCTGTTGACTTTAAATTATGCCACGAGAATCCGGGAAAGATGACGGGTTGATAACCATGGCCGGCGGTCTGGGTACGTGCGTTATCCGGGCCCAGGGTTGACGTAAGCCAATTGTCCGCGGTAGCAATACTGTCGTAAGCGGCATTCCAGGCTGAGTCCGTCATGGCGTCTTTGCTGAGGCTACGCCATCCACTCGGTACGCCGCCAATAAACGCTGCCCGATACTGAGGTGCAGTTCCCCGATGGAACCAGTCCACGATGCTTTGGGCGATTTCGGGTGTGGCCGAATGTTTTCCATCATTAAAGCCGAAGCCCCAAATTGCCACTACCGGAAGGCCTTTCTAGTGAAAGTAACCAGGCTGAGTGGTGACATGTAATTGATCGACCGAGTACATCCAGTCCGTTTGAATTTGCGATAGAATGGTACTTGCCGCCGCACCGGAAATATCGTACTCGATGGCGAAACCACGACCATGGTTATTGGCGCCGTTCTTTACATTTTTGAGGGCCGTATCGCCGGTGGACTTTTTTCCTGGAATATCAGGATAGGCTTGCGCACCCACCACCGTGAGTATCTTTAGTGGCCACAACAGGCGAAACCGGTAAGAAAGGGCCTAAAAAGCCCGGCATGATCAATGGTGGTTTTTATCCGAAAAATGCAAATGCGCCCCACCAACATCCCTCATTTGTCATTGCGATAGACAATATCCAAAAAGCGATGGCGAAGGTTAAAAAGGCTGGCGGAAAATTACTCGGTGAACCCATGGATATTCCCGGCGTGGGCAAATACATTTCCTTTACCGATACGGAAGGAAATAGAGCCAGTCTTATGCAAGCGATTCCCATGAACTCAAAACCGCCTAAGACCAAGACTAAATCTAAAGCCGGCAAGAAAAAAGCAGTAAAGAAAAAGTAAGAGGATAGACGTTTAAAGTGGGTGGAGTAAACCCTTGCGGGCGCATCCCAGGTAGGAAATCGCCAGCGAAGGGGTGAATCTGAATTTGAAATCTGCTGGTACTCGATGCGTGGCGATCATTTTCCAAAAGGCACTGCGTCCAATTTCTGGGCGCATGCCGGTCATCTCCAGGACTTGCATACCGCTGTTGTGGCAATATTCGCGCAATTCTTCAGGCTTGATGAAAAGCGACAGCACGTGCATGTGTTTGGGCGTATTCATGACAAACCATTCCAGACCCTTGATGACGATAAGCCAGGCCAGGAGATTACGGTTAAAGGTGTGAAAGAAGAACAGCCCACCTGGGCGGAGGACACGCGCCGCTTCCTCGACCACCCGTTGTGGTGTTGTAACATGCTCTAGAAAATCAAGGGCAACAACGGTATCAAAAACAGCCTCCCTAAATGGGAGGTGATAAGCATCAGCCATCTGATACGCAGCACGTCCCGATCCAGCACAAGCCCTAGCCCTAGCCACCTTAAGACTGCCACGCGACATATCCACGCCGATGGCCTGATGGCCTTGTACGCCCAGTTGGTTCACCAAGAAGCCAGCACCGCAACCGATATCCAGTATACGGCCTGTGCGCCCCTCTAGCGATTCATTAATACGCTGTATGACCCAAGGATGTTTAAGCTCGCCTTCTGCCCGCAATAGGGCCACAGGATTGTCCTCGGCTAAATACCATCGCTCGCCCAACTCGTCGTAAAAACCATTGTTGATGGTGGCTTGATCGCTAAGGCCCGTGGCCGGGGAATGATTCAAATTTTTTCGGCCGGTTTCCATGGTCCGTTCCAATATAATAGTTGATAAAATAAGAAGACCGCGGTGAGGACAGTTTGGCCATGGAAAAAAAGTGAGAAGAAAACGTGACCGGGATCCGGAGTCGCCAAGGGGACGAACCGCCAGATGCCGGCGATGCCCAGGAGGACGGGATGAGCGATGAAGAGCACAGCGTGCAGCCATAACTCCCCGCCTTGGCAGTAACGGGCGTGGATCCACTCGTCCTTGGTGATGAACAAACTGGAAAAGATGGCGGCGATAACGTAAACCCAGAGGACGTTGCGGGTGGGTGGAAGGCTTACCAACAGGCCATAGCAGACAAGCACGGTGAATGTGTCTAGGGGGTGCCCCCATCGTTCCCAAGCCGGCAAGCCGCGACGACGATGGAACCAAACCTCGTCCACAAGCATCCCCAGCGCATGCAGTAAAAAGGGAATGGGGGCTAACCACCACATCGATTAGATTTTTCTAAAGACGGCACCGAATACGGTGAGGCCTGGACCAAAAGCCAAGCTCGGGATCAAAGTACCAGATTCCACATTACGGTCCGCCAGTAGATTGGCCCAAACATGTGGCAGCGTAGCGGAAGACATGTTTCCAAAAGCTTTCAGAACCGCACGACTTTCCGCAACCTGCCCGGGTTGTAAATCCAAAATCTGGGCAACCTTGTCGATGATGCGCGGCCCTCCGGGATGGATGGCGAATAGCCCATTGGACAAAGCTTCCGTCCCATCCACGCCCACATTGGCGAAAAGGCGTTTGAGAAAGTCCTTGAGGTTCGCCGCAATTAGATCGGGTACATCGCGCGACAGCATCATTCTCATGCCATGATCGCCCAATACCCAACCTATAGCGCCGGATGAATCAGGGATGATTTCTTCGTGCAAGCCCAAGAGACGCAGGCCGCTACCTCCTTCATCCGGCGAAACGCTGTACCGGATATGCCCGTCCGAAAAAAGACTTTGCACAACCAATTGCTCAGGAACATGTCGGCCGGGATCCAAATGCAGGCTGCATTGCTCCGTATGTACAATATCGACGCGTCGACCAGGGGCAGCAGTCACCCTTGGCGAAGCAATGAAGGCAGAAGCCATACGCAAGGCAGGGATAGAGGCATAGCAGCCCATATGATAGGCATGGATTACGCCCACGTGCTGCTGCCAACCTCGCTTGACCACCAACTTCTGCACGGCGCTAGGGGCCACGTACCCGGTGCATGAAACATGAATGATTTCTTCCGGCGGCGAAACCAAATCCGTGGGATAAAAAGCTTCCAGCTTACCGTCAGCGATTTCTGCAAACACTTCCATGCGCTCGGTCATGCCTGCACCATGGGGATGCTTAACAGTATTGAAGATGCGCATTCTTTCCCAATCCTGGTGCAGAAAATCCTCCAGTTCGAAACCGCGGAAGGCCAAGCTTTCCGGCCCGCAACCGAAACGTGTAATATGCCTTTCCATGGAACGCCGAAATGCGCCTTCGTCGTAACCTTCTCCGCGTACATTGGCTTCCGAACTGGCATGGACGGCAGCCAACCACTTCACCGAAGACTGGTGATCGGCGGTGTATTTAGGGCGCAGTATGTGGAAATCGCCGACAAGGCATGGAATAGTCATTTCGTTTTCCTCCCGATTTCATCGGCTGGATTTAAATTGCTGGCTTTTGTGTCCGTTGGGGAGAAAGCTTGCGGTGAAGATAAAAGAATCTCGGGTCGATAGCCATGTTAATTTATCAGACGACTTTTCCAATTTCACCGAGTAAGGAGACATTCCGTGAACGCCCTACTTTGGGTCCTACAAATCCTGCGCGTTCATCGCTTACGGCGGATTTGCAGTAAAGCCCCTTTAACCAGGTAAGCGGCTGGCGCGAACCCGAGTCTAAATCGAAAGTCTAATCCGGGATTTCGGCTTCCACCAGCAGTTTGAGTAGATTGAGAGACTCTTGCCAGCCAAGGTAACAAGCCTCAGTGGGAATGACTTCGGGAATGCCATCCTGCACGATCAGAATCTCGGTCCCGATAGAAACCTTCTTCAGGTTGACGGTTATCAGCATTTCTCCCGGAAGATTGGGATCCTCGAACGCGTCCGTGTATCGAATGCGCTCGTACGGTGTCAGCTCCAAGTATGTACCGGACCAGGAATGGCTTTTGCCTGTGGTGAAATTAGTGAAGGACATTTTATACCTGCCGCCAACCTTGGCCTCCAGGTGATGCACTTTGCCCGTGAAGCCATTGGGAGGGAGCCACTTGACCTTAGCATCGGCATCCAGGAAAGCCTTATAAATCCTTTCCGGTTTCGCAGTGAAAACCCGATGCAATCGAACGGTATTTGTTCCCATTTTTATTCTCCCTTTTCAAAAATTAGACACTATTTATCCTGCTGAACACCGATAAGTTCTCTATTTTTCTTTTAGCACTTATCTTCGAGGCGCAATTGGTAAACCATTTTTAAAGAGACACAAAAATATGAGCACGATTAAGAGCCCTCCCAAAAAATTGTCACCCGTTCAAAGCCAAGAACTTCTGCGGGCCTTGAAATCCCGATTTGAGAAAAACATGCCTCGCCATAAAGGCCTTGATTGGTCCAAAGTCCAATCAAGACTGGAATCCAAAACTGAAAAGCTGTGGTCCCTGTTTGAAATGGAAAGAACCGAGGGTGAGCCGGATGTTGTCGGACAGGACAAAAAAACCGGTGAATTCGTTTTTTATGATTGCTCTGCGGAAAGCCCCAAAGGCAGAAGAAGCCTTTGCTACGACCGTCAAGCTCTGGAAGCGAGGAAGGAAAACAAGCCGAAAGACAGCGCCATCAATTTGGCAGAAGCTATGGGTGTTGAGGTATTGACGGAAGAAGAATATCGCGAGTTGCAAAAAATCGGAGAGTTCGATGTGAAAACGTCTAGCTGGGTGAAAACACCGGACGGCATCCGGAAACTGGGTGGTTCTATTTTTTGTGATCGCCGCTACGATACTGTTTTCGTCTATCACAATGGCGCGGAGTCTTACTATGCAGCCCGCGCGTTCCGTGGGTCCATAAGAGTCTGAAATACGTTAGGGCGAATTCCTTAAAGAGATGGGCGGGGGTTGGGCAAGGTCTGGAAGCATTTTGTGGAGTGCTTGGATCCCCCTTCTAGACACGCTAAATACCCAACTTTTAGTGTAATTTAAGCACTCAAATCCTTATTTTAGGCTAAATATATGGATTTAATTCTATATATTTGATATATTTATGACGTGATTCCCCGAAAACTTGAAAATTTGGTTAGGGAGAGTATCGGCTGGAAAAAAGCCATTGTCATTCTCGGTCCTAGGCAAGTGGGAAAAACCACGCTTTTACTGAAGATGTTCCCCCCGACCCAACCAGGCATCCGCTGGTTTAACGGGGAAGATTCGGAAACCCGTAACCTATTCATAGACCCGTCTCCCGCCAAACTAAAGGCGGTCCTCGGGGATTCTGAAACGCTCGTATTCGATGAGGCCCAGCGGATACCCAGCATTGGCCTGGTAATCAAAATGATCGTCGACAATTACCCGGCGGTCAACGTCTTGGTGACCGGCTCCTCGGCCTTGGAATTGGCAGGCGGCATCCAAGAATCGATGACGGGCCGCAAATGGGAATTGCGCTTATACCCGATTTCCTTTGAAGAGGTCGCCGCACATCAGGGTTATGTTCATGCCCTAACGCTCCTAGAGCACCACCTTCGATTCGGATTATATCCAATTGTGGTTACGTCTCCCGGAAAAGAGGAGATCAATCTCCGTGAAATCCGTAACAGCTATCTCTATAAGGACATCCTTGCCTACCAACAAGTGAAAAAGCCCGCGGTTCTGGAAAAGCTCTTACGCGCCTTGGCCCACCAAATCGGAAATGAAGTCGCCTATCATGAACTGGGACAGTTGGTGGGCCTGGATCCACACACGGTAGAGCGCTACATCGACCTGCTGGAAAAGGCATTTATAGTTTTCCCGCTCCAAGCCTTGAGCCGTAATATGCGAAACGAAATCAAACGCAGCCGAAAAATCTATTTCTACGACCTCGGCATCCGCAATGCCATGATTTCGCGATTCAATCCATTGGAAGAACGCGACGATATGGGAATGCTATGGGAAAACTACTGCATAGTGGAACGCATGAAAACCCTGGAATATCATGAAAAATATGTGAACAGGTATTTCTGGCGCACGCATGCCCAGCAGGAGATTGACTACATCGAAGAATACGACGGAAAGCTTCACGCCTACGATTTCAAATGGAATCCCAAGGCTAAAGTCAAAACCCAGAAAACGTTCCTGGAAGCATATCCGGGAAGCGAAATCAAAGTGATTACTCCGAAAAACTTCGAAGAGTTTGTGATGATCCTCGACAAGAAGAAATGAAATCGGAATGGATCGGAAGCTTGTCTCCAAGTTACTCAGTTACAATTACCCTAAAATCATGGCTTTAACGTTTATCATCCAAGTTGTTTCATCCTTCGCAACTGCAATTTTAGCCATAAAAACCGCCCCCGAAACCGTTCCATATCAATCCCTTACCGAAACCACCCCACCTCTGATTCCATTGACTCAAATGCCCTTTTAAAGCCAATTTCCCCATGCCAATTTGGCCAGTTATTTCCTTCGCATGCTTGCCCTTCGTGATTCTATGGTTGGTGTCAAGCCCCACCCAGGAAAGGTCAGTGCATGAAATTTACCAGACGTTTTACCGATACAGACAAATCCCCCTACGAAACCCAACAATACGAAACCCGCACCTCAGTGATCAGACATCAAGAAGGAAGTTCGGCCACGGAGGAGATGTCCGTTGAAGCTCCCGTGGGTTGGTCGCAAACCGCCGTGGATATTCTGGCGCAGAAATATCTCCGCAGATGCGACGTGCCCATGTTCGATGCGCAAGGCGCACCTGTTCTAGATGAGAAAGGCATACCTAAAACCGGGCCGGAGACTTCTGTAAAACAAGTAGTGGACAGATTGGCTGGATGTTGGCGCCACTGGGGTGAACGGCTGAATTATTTCGATTCCAAAGCTGATGCTCAAATTTTTTATGATGAAGCCGCGCATATGCTGCTGAATCAAATGGCTGCACCCAACTCCCCGCAATGGTTCAATACGGGATTGGCCTGGAAGTATGGTATCACAGGTAAAGCCCAGGGCCATTGGTATGTTGATCCGGACACTGAAAAACTGACACCCTCTACCGATGCATTCTCGCGCCCTCAGCCGCATGCCTGTTTCATTCAATCGGTGGATGACGATCTCTTGGGCGATCACGGCCTCTACAGTTTACTGGCGAAAGAAGGCCGCATTTTCAAATACGGATCAGGCAGTGGCACTAATTTCAGCGCCATCCGCGCGGAAGGGGAAGCCCTTAAAGGTGGTGGGAAATCCTCCGGCCTCATGTCCTTTTTAAAAGTTTTTGATCGGGCGGCGGGCGCGATTAAATCCGGTGGCACCACTCGGCGAGCTGCAAAAATGGTTTGCTTGGATTTGGATCATCCTGAAATTGAAAACTTCATCAGGTGGAAAAGCCGGGAAGAAGCCAAGGTAGCGGCCATGGTGGCTGGTTCAAGGTTGATGAAAAAAAACTTGACTGGTACGGAATCGGCGGAGTTTGCCAAGGATCTTATCCCAGAAGGTTGGGCGGGTAGAATTGAGGCTTTGGCGGAACAAGGCATCACACCTGAAAAAGTCCAGGAACTGGACACGGGTTTTGAAGGCGAAGGCTATGCCACTGTTAGTGGTCAGAATTCCAACAACTCCGTTCGGGTACCGGATATTTTCATTGAAGCCATGCAAGCGGGCGGGGATTGGGATTTAAAAGCCCGCACCGATGGCAGCACGCTTAAAACGGTCAAGGCCCGGGAGCTCTGGGATCTTATTTCACTTTCAACTTGGGAATCCGCGGACCCGGGAGTGCAGTTCACGGATACCATCAACGACTGGCACACCTGCCCCAAAGATGGGCCCATTCGGGCTTCCAATCCTTGCTCTGAATATATGTTCCTGGACGATACGGCTTGCAACCTGGCCAGCCTCAATCTGGTAAAATTCCAGGAACCGGATGGGTCACTTCGCATCGAAGACTTTGAACATGCGGTTCGCATATGGACCGTCATCCTCGACATCTCCGTAGGCATGGCCCAGTTCCCGTCCGAGGACATCGCTCGCAAGACCTATGAATTCAGGACCCTGGGCCTGGGCTACGCGAACCTCGGCGCCTTTTTGATGCGAGCCGGAATTCCGTATGACAGCCCTTTGGCAGCAGCCTGGACAGGCGGCATTACGGCTTTGATGGGAGGCGCAGCCTACGCTTCCTCTGCGGAATTAAGCGAGTCCATGGGAGAATTTCCACGCTATGCGGCCAATCGTTCCGACATGCTCCGAGTACTAAGAAACCATGCCCGCGCGGCTCGGGGCGAATCGGAAGGCTATGAAGGCATTGCCGTCAAACCTTGGGTATTGGACAAAGGAAATTGCCCAGAACCATTGGCCGAAGCCGCCCAAAGAGTTTGGGAACAGGCCCTGACCCTGGGTGAAGCCTCCGGTTTCCGTAACGCACAAGTTACTGTACTGGCGCCGACCGGAACCATTGGACTGGTTATGGACTGTGACACCACCGGCATCGAACCGGATTTCTCCCTGGTCAAATTCAAAAAACTGTCCGGTGGCGGATTCATGAAAATCGTGAACCGCTCTTTGCCGGTAGCGCTTCGCAAGCTCGGCTACAGCGCAAAAGCGATTGCCGCCATCGATTCCTATTGCCTTGGAACTGGAACGTTGGAAGGGGCGCCACACATCAATGTTGCATCACTCGCCTTACGCGGATTCCCGGAGGCCAAAATCGCGGCAGTGGAAAAATCTTTGGGTCGCACCTTGTCCATCACAGATGCTTTTTCCCCGTATACCTTAGGCCATGATTTCCTCAAGTCCTTGGGGATTTCCGATGCCGTCCTCGCGGGCGGCGGGCGGAACATTCTGGAAAACCTTGGCTTTACTCCTTCCCAAATAGATGAGGCAGACCTTATCATCTGCGGCGCGCAAACCGTGGAAGGCGCACCCGAATTGGATCCAGCCGACTATGCCGTCTTCGACTGTGCCAATGCCTGTGGCCGTGGTAAGCGCTTTATTTCTCCCAAGGGCCATTTGCGTATTATGGCCGCTGCCCAACCTTATTTGAGCGGAGCCATTTCCAAAACCGTGAATTTGCCGGCCGAGTCCACGGTGGCGGATGTACGCGATGTTTATTTTTGCGCCTGGTCCTGGATGGTCAAGGCTG
>JAYSRH010000507.1:0-2562 GCA_043721115.1 Fibrobacteria bacterium
CGCAGTATCAATGCCTGCTGAATATCCTTCTGCCCAAAATAGGCCTGGGTCGGCTGTATGATATTTAAAAGCTTCAGCACGACGATACACACGCCGCGAAAATGTCCGGGCCGGGCGGCGCCGCAGAGGTGTGTATCCAAGCCTTCCACATTCACATAGGTGGCATGATCGGGTGCATAAAAACCCTGGGTTTCCGGGACGAAAACGGCGGTCACGCCGGCTTCCTTGCAGAGTTGCAAATCCTGTTCCAATGGCCTCGGATACCTGGAAAAGTCTTCGGCTGGGCCAAACTGAAGTGGATTCACAAAAATGGAGACCACAGTGTTTTGGTTGGCGGCCTTACTGGTTGCTACTAGTTTGAGATGTCCTGGATGGAGTGCCCCCATGGTGGGAACAAAACCCAGGGAGACGTCGCTTTCCAAGTTACCACGCGCACTCAGAGTTGCGCGCCAACGGCGATAGGCGGTAATGTCCTTAAGAATGTCCATAGGTTGGTCTCCCTAGAGCACCAGTGAGATCCAGTCTACTTTTTCCCCATCGAGGTCGGGGAGAAATAGGTAACACCTTCCGGCACCTTGGATATCAATTCTGTCAATAGCTCCAAATCCTGCGGGTTGCGGACAAAGTCGATATTATTGGTGTTAATGATAAGCAGCGGCGATGCTGTGTAATAATGGAAAAAAGTATTGTAGGCTTGATTGAGCGCTTCGATGTAATTTTCATCGATGCTGCGCTCATAGGCGCGATCTCGCATGCGGATACGTTGCAGCAAAGTTTTGGTATCGGCCTGCAAATATACGGCATAATCCGGCTTGACTAAGCTCCGCTCCATCAAATCGGCGAATTTGTAATACAGGGCCACCTCGTTTTCATCGAGGTTCAAAGTGGCGAAAATTTTATCCTTCGCGAACATATAATCGCTGATGATCTGCGGATGGAACAAATCCTGTTGTTGGAATAATTCTTTGATTTGCCGGTAGCGGGATAAAAAGAAAAAAACCTGGGTTTGAAAGGCGTAACGATTCTTGTCTTTATAGAAGTCGGACAGAAAGGGATTGTTCTCGAATTCTTCATAAACCGGCATGCAACCCATGCGTTCACTGAGTGCCTTAACCAAGGTGGATTTCCCCACGCCAATGACACCTTCCACGGCAACGTACCGCACGCGTTCAGGTAAGGAAGCGGTAGTGGTTGGCAAAGGGCGGTATTCCTCAATGCCCTGAGGTCCTTGAACACCCAATGCGTGATCCAGCATGGACTCCACCGTTTCGGTAAACCCAGGTAACACAAAGCCCGGATCCAAATCCACCAAAGGAAACAAGACGAACTGGCGATGCGCAATGGCGGCATGAGGAACCGTCAGGCCATCGGATAGGATGATTTCCCGTCCATAGGCTAAAATGTCCAAATCGATTTCTCTGGGAGCCCACCGTTCGGCGGATTGGCGCCCCAACCGTTTTTCGGTCTCCCCGCAAAACGCCAATAGGGCGAATGGGTCAAGTCGGGTGGAAAAACGAACGCACAAATTGAGGTATTTGCCCTGTGTGCCGGGACCTACAGGAGCCGTTTCGTATACCTTGCTTTTTTTTATTGGCGAAACGGCAATGGTACGCAGGGCATCCAAGGCCTTTTGGAGGTAGGATTCCCGATCATTTAGATTGCTTCCAAGGGCCAAAGTGACCGTGGTTTCGGGACGAGCCATGCAGAAAAAAATATAGAAATATGGGGCAAAATCATTCGTCCAACCATTTTAAAATCGAGTAGACCTATCTGGTTAAATATTGTTATCCTTTAGGCACGAGTTGGCCCTTGTTCGGTCTGACCTGAATCGGTCCAATATAGGGGCCTTTTTATATCTTTTTCCAGATAATCCATCCCGTTCTTGCCATCAAAACCATTTGGCCCCAATTTTAAAAGTATCGAAGGAGATCCATTTTGGCCACCAAACCGAAACCTGCTATTAAAAAATCATCGGACAAATCCAAAGGCCAGGAATACCCAGGGATGGAAAATGGCGCTGCTGATGCCCCAGAGGAACGAGTCCATTCCTCAGAGGAGCAGAGTGAATACGACTCACAGAACGGTGAAGTCGGAAGCGAATCTCAGGAGAGCAACAATGCGCGCACTCTGCAAGAGGCCAAAGGCCGCTATCTAGAATTGAAAAAGCTTGGGATGAAAGAGCTCATTAATATGGGCCTTGATCTCAATCTTAATGACCCCCGCAGCTTGAGAAAACAAGCTTTGGTATTTGCAATTCTTGAGCGCGAAAGCGGCGGTACCGCTTCCATCTATGCTGAGGGCGTGCTGGAAGTCATGGATGAAGGCTATGGCTTCTTGCGCTCTTCTGACCATTCCTATGTGGCTGGACCGGACGATGTGTATGTCTCATCCACCCAAATTAAACGCTTTGGACTGCAAACCGGAGATACCATTTCAGGATTGGTTCGGGCGCCGAAAGACAATGAGCGGTATTTCGCTTTACTGCGCATCCAAAAGGTTAATGGAGATGACCCGGAAGTTTGCAAAGACCGTGTATCCTTCGATAATTTGACTCCACTCCAT
>JAYSRH010000508.1:0-6464 GCA_043721115.1 Fibrobacteria bacterium
GATTATCAACAGATCAGCCGAAGCCAAAAACGTCGACAGGGCTCCGTATTCGATATGTTCGATGAAAGCTTCTTCGGCGGTGCTGGATCGGTGGTAGCGTTAAAAGCGTTCGCCAGCCCCATCTCCATGGATGTCCATCCCCTACCGGCTGGAACACCCTCTGATTTCACAGGTGCAGTGGGCAACTACACACTTTCTGCCACGGCTGATAAAGCATCACTGCCCTCCGGCGATGCATTGACATTGACCGTAACCATTCGCGGGGACGGCGAACCGAAAACCGTAACCAAACCACGCTTACCGGATCTCGCCCAATTTGAAGTCTTTGACCCGGAAGCGTCCACCTCCAGCACTATTCAAGGCAGCACATTAGTTTCCATTAAAACATTTAAGTACGTCATTGTCCCCCATCGCAAGGGGGAATACACTCTGGGGCCAGTCGCATTTCCCTATTTTGATCCCGTGCGGCGAGTATATGCCGAAGCAAAATCCCAACCCATCGTCCTTTCCGTTACAGAAGGAAAAGAAATTTCAGCCAGCCAAGGCAGAATAATGAGCCAGAGAGAGATCACGGATATAGGTTCCGATATTCGCCACATCAAGGTCGGGGCTGCGCCCTTAAAGAATGAGGATGATTTCTTATACCATAGACCCTGGTTCTGGCTGCTTTTCCCACCCACGCCGACCGCTTTTGCGTTGCTACTTCTGATGCGCCGAAGAAATCGAATACTGGCTTCGGACTCAACCCTTAAGCGGAAGACCCAAGCCAGTGCCCAACTAAAACGCCGTCTAAAAGAAGCTAATGAAGCGTTGAAGCAAAAAAATGCCCATGAATTCTACAAAGCACTTTCTCAGGCCGTAGTAGGCTTTGTCAGTGACAAATTAAATCTGGAATTCAGGGGAATGATAATGGACGAGGCGAAGTTGAAACTCACGCAACGTGGGCTTTCATCCACCATTGCCGATGAATATGAAAAATTAATCCAGCTCTGTGATTTCGGTCAGTTTGGCGGCACGGGACGAGACGATAGTGCCTGGAATGCCGCTTTGGACTCTGCCGAAACACTCCTTAGAAAATTGGATCGGGAATTATGAAAGTGTTACGCCATATTTCCAAATTGACCACAGCCCTATTCATACTTTCCGCATTGTCCTTAGCCAATCAAAGTTCCAATGAAAGACTAAACCGGGCCACCCTGGCATATGATCAAGGCAATACAGCTTATGAGAAGACAGACTACTCGCAAGCGGCGGACCTGTATCGTCAAGCTATCGATCAAGGGGTTGCAGATTCTCGACTCTATTATAATTATGCCAACAGCCTTTTCCGGCTTAACCAATTAGGCATGGCCATACTGTATCTGGAGAAAGCTCATAAACTCAATCCCGATGACGAAGATATCAGCTTCAATCTGCGTTTCATCAACGCACAAATCGTCGACAAGAATCCCATTCCGGAGTCCAATTTCCTTACCAAAATGCTCTGGTACTTGCACAGTTCCTATTCCATAAATCAAGGTCTTTGGATTTGTTTGGGACTGTTTGCAAGCATCTTTTTAGCCGCAACTGCCGCATTGTTTGCGGGACCCGGCATGCGAGGCCTTCTCTACACAATCATGGCCTTGTCCGCCTTAACATCGGTTATCATCGGGCCATCCCTTTTCTATAAGGTACGGCAACAGGAAACATTGCAATATGGGATTGTGTTGAAGGCGGCCATTGAAATGTTCAGTGGACCTGGGGACAGCTTCCAAGTTTTAACCAAGGTTCATGAAGGAACTAAGTTTGAAATCGTAGAAACCCGCGGTGATTGGGTATCGGTAAAATTGGCGAATGGAAAAGGCGGATTTGTGCGTCTGGCCGATTTAGGTAAAGTCTAGTTCCTTTTCAATTACAATTACTGTCACTATCCATCAAGGACCGATCATGGACCGCTACGCGAAGCCAACCATGTTCCAGCGGCCGGACACAATCCTAAAACCACCAGTGATGCTGCTATCGTTCCCAAGACAAGCTTCTGACGCCAAGATAGTGTAATAGCAGGCAGAACATCAGTCGGCTCGACAATATACGCTTCCTTAACGACCAACATGTAGTAGTAAAACGAAACCACAGCATTGACTACGGCTATCCCCACAAGCGCATAATATCCTTGCGCCGCAGCAGTGGAAAAGAGCAGAAACTTCCCCAGAAATCCTGCCAAAGGTGGAATGCCTGCCAGCGAGAACATGCACAGTAACAACAAAACGGCCAGGCCTGGACTGCGTCGACTTAAACCTCGCAGCGACGCAATGGTGTCCGACCCGGTTTGCCCTACTATGCTCATAATGAAATAGAAACCGAAACTGGTTAGACCGTAGGCTAACAGATTGTATTGCAATGCCGACCTGGCGGCCCCGGCATCACCGAGCAGAGACAAGAGCATATAACCCACTTGGGCAATGGAAGAGTAAGCCACAAATCGACGCAAATTTGTTTGGCGCATGGCGCCTAAATTGCCAACCACCATAGACAGCACCGCAGCGGCAGAAATAAACCGAACCAATCCGGGACGGAGCAGGTCCAGCGGGCCTAAGAAAAGAACAGTAGTGGCAGCCACGGCGGCCATTTTAGAGCCCACGGATAGGAAAGCCATGACCGGCGTAGGGGCGCCTTGATACACATCCGGAGCCCACATATGCAGTGGTGCCATAGCTAGTTTAAATCCCAAGCCGCCTAACAGAAAAATTGTGCCGCCCCAAAGCAAGGGCTGCCCGGGATTCATTTGAACCGCCGTAGCCACTGCATCAAATCCCAATCCACCCGCAGCGCCAAAAAGAAAGGAAATGCCGAATAAAGAAAGTGCTGACGAGAAACCTCCCATCAGAACATACTTTGATCCTGCTTCCACGGAATCCGAGTCATTGGGTTGAAATGCAGCCAACGCATACAGGGGTAGAGTCGCCAGTTCCAGTCCCAAATAGAAAGTCAATAAATCGCGTGCAGAAACCAGCGCGAACATACCCTGAGTGCATAAAATAAGCAGCCCAAAAAACGCTCCGGGGCGAGTCAATGCGCCGCGAAGTGTACCACCAGGTTGAAAATACGGCCGTGAAAGCCAGATTGTGGCAAGTGCTGCCAGGCTAAACAATAATTTCCAAAGCAGGGTTCCAGATGAGGTACGGTAACCTCCAAAGGACCCAGCCCTGCCTGATTCAGGAATTAAAACAATCAGGATAACGATGGCTAGCAATCCCAACCATGCGATGGTAAAAGCCTTCTTTCCTTCCGTCACGCCTAAATCGGAAGCCAATACGAGCAGGGCCAAAGCGAACAGGGCTAGATCTGGTAAAAAAGGAAGTAGCGCGTTCATCATAAGTTTAGCGGTTCAAATTGTTAAGGATGGGTAGAATGGCCTGATCCAAAAGTGTTGCCAGCTTGCCAGGAAAGAGCCCCATGCCCAGAATACAAGTAAGCAACAATACCAACGGCACCTTTTCCATAAGCGTAGCATCGCCGATTTCAGAAATGCCAGTACTGGTTTTCATCGCACTAGCACGGCTAGGACCATGCAAAATTGAATTGGTGGCTCTTAGGATATAGATGGCTGTCACCACAATCGACATCACTGCAATGGTCGTGCAAACAATGGCTATAGGTTTACCCGTGATAAATCCGCCTAGAAAAATATTCAATTCAGCCGCAAAACCTGCTAGTCCAGGCAAACCCAAAGCTGCGAAACCGGCAATGATAAAACACGTAGCCAAAAATGGCATGGAAGCCATCAGCCCTGACATTTCCAAAATTTTACGCGTATGCGTTCTGGCATATATCATTCCGATCAGACAAAAAACAGCCGCGGTGATGAATCCATGCGCCAACATTTGCATCACTGCGCCGCGCAAACCGGTGGCATTTAAAAAAGCCAGTCCCAGGAACACCAGCCCACAATGGGAAACGGAGGAATAGGCGTTCATATATTTGAGGTCCTTCTGCTTAACGGCCACAATGCCGCCCCAAATTACGCCAGCCGCTGCCAAGATCAGGAAGGCATTCATCCAAAGGCGGCAGCCTTCCGGCAACAAATACATGGCTATGCGAAGGCAACCGTAACTTCCAAGTTTCATATGCACACCAGCCAAAAACATGGAAACGGCCGTGGGCGCGGAAGCATGCCCGTCCGGGGACCAAATATGGAAAGGAAACATATTCCCCAGAATACCGAAGCCTAAAAAAATGACAGGAAAGGCCCAAAGCTGGAAGCCTTCACTAAACCGGATTCGGGACAACTCCAGAATGTCGAAAGTATGGATTCCGGATTCAAAGTAAAGGCCAAGAATGCCAAGCAGAATGAGCGCCGAACCACCCATCAGCATCAGATTCAGTTTCATGGCAGCATACTCTTTGCGACCACTGCCGAGCATGCCAATTAGCAAATAGGTGGGAATCAAAGTCAGTTCGTTAAAGACGAAGAAGGCGAATAGATCAAAAGTGATGAAGCTGCCAAAGACACCAGCCGCCAATATTTGCAGGAGAATAAAGAATTCCTTTGTACGCTTATCGATGGTCCAACTGGCCATGGTACCACAAAAAACCACGACACCGGCCATGACCATCATGGCCATGGAAATAGCGTCCACGCCGGCATGATAGCGAATGTTCAAGGCCGGGAACCATGAAATATCCGTGACAAAAGCCAGTACCGATTCAGTACCGCCTGTGGGTACTTGCGGTGGGTTCAAGAAGAAAACCGTTGCCAGTAGGACTATTAGAGCCAGGTTTATTCCGTTGACGGCCAAGCTAAACCAACGCACAACAGAAGCCTTAGCCTCCGGCAATGCCATGAGTATTCCAGCGGAAAGCAATGGCAGCAGCCACGTCAAGGTAAGGAGAAATGGTGCATTAGGAAGTGCGGTTTGCATCAGAAGTGAGCGCCTCCATACCAGGCCAAAAGCAATAGGCCAAGCAAAGCCGTTACCATATAAAATTGCACCTGGCCACTTTGGAATAAACCTTGAATAAAGGCTACCTGACGAACGAAAAAGGTCAGAATATCAAAACTACCATTGACGATAGTTCTTTCCATCCAAGTGATAGGTGCTGCAATTAAGCGCGCGCCCACCTGTTTAATCAAGAAGAGGTACAATTCGTCGATGTAGAATTTATGATAGACAATCGTGTACCAAACCGGTTCGGGTCGGTTCGCATAACCGGCCTTCTGCTTCTTGAAGGCGTAGTAATACCAGCTCATGCCAACACCGAGCAAAGCCAGCAGAGATGCGACAACAGGCAACCACTCTAGACTACCCTGTGAGGTTTCGGAAGTTTCCGCCATCCCGGAGGAAAAAGGCAAAACCGTTTTTAAGAAAAAATCTTTGGAAAGCCAACCGATAATCGCACTGGGCACGGCCAAAACAAGAATTGGCAATGTCATTAACCAGCCTTCTCGGCCTGGGACAACATGACCACTCGTTTGACCGGACTTGGCCGTTCCATGAAAGATGAGGAAAAAATATCTGGACATATAAAACGCGGTCAAGCCACTGGTGAGTAAGCCTGCCACAAAAGCGCCATAATGTCCGTGGGCAAAAGCCGCATGCAAAATTTCTTCTTTGGAAAAAAATCCTGAAAATGGAAAAACGCCGATGATAGCTACGCAGGCTATGAGTGTTGCCCAATAGGTGCGTGGCAGAAAGCGACGTAAAACTCCGGTATCTCGAATATCATTGCTGTGTATGGAATGAATGATAACTCCGGCCGACAGGAATAAAAGACATTTGAAAAAAGCATGGGTAAAGACATGGAACATGGACCCGGTAAATGCGGCCGAGGATTGGGTTCCCAGTGAAAGCATCATCAAACCCAATTGAGACAAAGTGGAAAAGGCGAGTATCCGTTTGAGATCGGTTTGCGTACAGGCAATCACGGCGGCGAATACGGCGGTAAAAGCACCCGTACACTCAACCACCCTTAGCGTATACTCAGCCGCCGAGAAAAGTGGGTAAAGTCGAGCCGTTAAATAAATTCCCGCCACCACCATGGTGGCCGAATGGATCAAAGAGGAAACGGGCGTGGGCCCTTCCATGGCATCGGGAAGCCAAACGTGAAACGGGAACATGGCGGACTTGCCCCAAGCACCCATATAAATGAAGAGGGTTCCCAGAGTCAAAAGATTGCATCCGAGGAATCCAATGGCGATGGTATGGTTTAAGGCCAAAACAGCCTCAGGGCCATTTACCGTGATAAAATCAAAACTACCCACAGTCGATCCCACTGCGATTATGCCCATTAAAAAGAAGGCATCGGCAAAGCGCGTCAATATGAAAGCCTTTTTGCTGGCGGCTACGGCCGAAGGCTTGGTGTACCAGAAGCCAATGAGCAAATACGAAGCCGTGCCCACTAATTCCCAGCAGAAAAAGGTTTGCACCAAATTACTGGAGACGACAAGTCCCAACATGGTAAAAGTGAAGAAAGACAGAAGTGGA
>JAYSRH010000509.1:0-2558 GCA_043721115.1 Fibrobacteria bacterium
AACCAGTCCTCTTCGAGGAAGCGGGCATGTTCGGGATGTCGGACGTAAGGCAGATGGGCGTGCAGGACGAAATTCAAATATCCCATCAGTTTAGGACCAGCTCCTTCAGGTTGTATGTCAAGGAACGGCTTGCGCCGGAACGGGATGTCAATTCCAAGGTTAAAATTTCCTGGTCATAGGGAATCTCGACACTAAACTTGCCGTGCTTGTCGATAGCCATGCTTTTGCCGCCGATTCGAATGAGGGTTCCGGGTAAAACCTTTCCGGAAACTTCCAAACGGGTTTTAGGTGCTGCGACACGCTTACTGGTGTTTTCGGAACGGTCTGAACGCGACCAGGAAGAGGAACTCATGCTTTCCGAACTGAGATTCCATTCAGGAACAAATGCCCGGTGGTCCTCAACCACAATATGCTCTGAGCTTCCCAGCGTTTTGGTATGCAGTGAGGAGTAGACCAACACATCACCCTGGTCGGATAATCTTTTTTGAGTATTCGCCCAGCTCTCCGGCAACTCCGAAAGATTGGAAGGGAGGATGGAGATAAAATGACCGCTATCGCTAAGCCAACCGAGCTCCACTTGATAGCGTTGTCCAACTTGAGGCACCCCGAAATACCACTTGCGCGCCCAGAAAAAAACCGGAATGAACGTGAAGTTCGGCTCGAACAGCGATTTGGATTCGCAATTGATTTTCAGAGTTTCACGATAATTTCCATTTTCCACTCTGGCTTTGGCTTTTTCGGCAATGAGGTCTGGAGTGAGTTCCCAGTAGGAGAACATATAATCCGGATCTTTGGGCATTAATACCAATTTTGACTCGCTATACAAATTCGGCAACTCTGGAGTCTGTTCCGGAAAGCCAATTTCGCTCTGGGCGGGAAGCTGTTGAAAATTTTTTGTTCGCCAAATTTTTTCTTTGCTTTTGCCTGGCCTTAAAATCGAAAGGGTAAATTCCTCCAAGCCGAGGGCAGCCTCTTTTATTTTTTTTGAGATGGCCTTTACAATGGATTTAATGGGAGAGGTTGGCTTGACTTTGGCCGGTGCTTTGGCCTTGGCCTTGACCGTAACCTTGGCCGGTGCTTTGGGCTTTGCTCTTTGGGGGAATTCCGATTTAGCTTTGGCTAGAGGTTTTGTCGCAGAGGCAGGCTTAGGTGAAGATGCTTTAGCGGCGGACTTCGGTTTAGTCGCGGATTTGGGCTTTGCCTTTTTATTTTCTTTAGCCGGCGCTTCATTTTTGGGCTTGGATTTCTTCAATGGAATTTTGGTGGTTTTTTTTGGTTTACGATTCAACATTTAAACCCCCAAATCCAAAACTACCGTCGTTTCCGGACCGGTTGGCCCCAGACCCCTACGCCGGTCAGTGTTACGGAAAGCTTAATAAAATCTTCTGTCCAAAAACTACTTTCCAATGACCCACGATGTCCATACTTTAAAGAAACATCCACTAGGTTTCCTCTTCTACCCAAAGGTAGGCCAGCTCCAACAGTCAGATAGTACAGGTCAGTTTGATCCAAATAGAGACGTTCAAATCCTAAGCCTGTGCGATAGGAAACCTTTCGAAAATAGCGCTCGTAAGGTCCGCCAAGTCCCTGGAATTCATAACCGCTTCCCATGTGAAAGGCAGGATTCAGGACAGTTTGGGAGGTTTTTTGCCATGATTCCCAGGAAAAATCGGCGACCACCGTTTGATTGGGCTTTATTTTAACGGCACCCCCAATAGCCGCAGACCAAGGTAATTCACGTTCCGTAGTAGAGTCTTTTCCTGAGCCTAATCCAGTAACTGTGCGCCGAAGGGTTCTCTCCAAAGTCGCTCCTAAGGCACCGGAGGCGGCCAGGCTAAATTGTTTCTGCCGAAATGTCAAAGAGGCCGAAGGGTAACCCCCATTGCTACGGGTAGAGAGCGTATCTCCGATTAAGTTTACCCCGTTATAAAGATCCAAATTATTTGGGCTACCATTGAAAACACTGCTTTCTATGGTCCGTTCGCGGCCAAGTATAAAATGATAGCCAAGCGCCAGGGAAAGGATTGGCAGAGGCGCATAGGCAATGGTGCCCGCGATTTCATACAGGCCACCTTCTGCATCAATGGATTGAATCGAGGAAGGATTTGGAGCATCAAAAGGTGTAAAGCTGTAATTGCGATGGAAAAGCTGACGATAGAAAAGGCCAATATTCATGGGCCAATGCGTTTGAAAATTCATGGCAATGGCAGGCAATAAAAAGGAAGTGGTTCGATTGGACGTTTGAGTGTCCTGGAGATAGTCTATATCGCTGTCAAAGGTAGCTGCGAAGGAGGTTTTATCATTCCAGGCCGTACGGGAAGGATTGGGCAGTGACGGACCCGATTTGTTAACCGATGCCATACCGGCTTCGCCCATGGCTCGTTCACGGGCGTTGTATGAACTCACAGACAGCCCATAGCCTTCGGAAAGAACGCTTAATGGAGACGTTTCAGCCTGAATGAAGGCAGAAGAGATTGCGATTAGAGAAAAAATACTTCGGGTAAGGAATACTCTCCGGGACCCCATTTTAGAGCTCCTTCTTCAAGGGGTAGAGATAC
>JAYSRH010000510.1:0-6458 GCA_043721115.1 Fibrobacteria bacterium
TGGACCCAAATCCCCACTGCCGCCGATAGTGCAGAGGGAGCTGCCGTTGTAGATAAGATTCGCAGCATGCAAGGGGATGTGTGGGTGCTCGATCACGAATACCTGGCGGAATGGGCCGGGAAAAATGTTTTTGGAAATCGTATGTTGCTCCAGGGCCTTAGACATGGCTCAGGTGGACATCCACGTAGGGTTGAGGAAGACTCTCTATTAACGCTCCTCAAAGGAAGGCGCTTTGGAGCAATTATTATGGATTCGCCAGATTGGCACGATGCCCTGATTTTCCCACCTTCCATGGATTCCTTATATTCTCTTCAGGACAGCTTGCCCCTATCGGGTCGTGCCTTTTATCCCAAGACGGGAGAGAAATCCAGACCGCGCTATGTCTACCTACCCAAGTAAAAAAAACGGCCTATGACGATTTCCAATTCTCGCATTTCCGCCGACCTTATCCAGGCCTATTCTCGAACGATTTACGATGTGGACGGGCCAAGCCCATTTTCAATGTGGCTAGGTCGTCCAAGCCCAGAACTGAAACATTTATACACCACATTCAGGTGTGACTGCGCCATTTACTTGACGGCTTGGAACCCTCGAAGTCAACTGCTGTCCGAGGCAGAAAATCAGGCTCGCCAAAAGGAGTTGGAAACGGAAATCCAACTTTTACAACTTCCAATAGTACCAGGGTTTGGCCGAGATCCAGTTGGAGAATGGCCGCCGGAAGCGAATGTGCTTATCCTGGGTCTATCACTCGAAAAAGGAATGTCACTAGGCCGAAAATACGATCAAAATGCCCTAGTGTGGTGTTCCGCTGACACCATACCCAATCTGATTTTACTACGATAAAAAATGTCTAATGGACCTTCAAAAAGTGGAGGCGGCGGGAATCGAACCCGCGTCCGAAATCAACTCACCAATCGCTCATACATGCTTTTCTCCTGATTTGAGTTTCGCTTCTAAACCCACCCTAGGAATCGGTTGGTCTAGTCACTAGTTCAGATTTTCTCGGCTTCCCCGCCCGAACATCAGGGAGACCCAGCCCCAAAGTATTACAATTCGATAGTTGTTGAGACACCCACCACCGAACCGAGGTTACCTAGGTATTAACTAGGCAGCCATAGCATAAGAATATGATTCTTCTGCATTTGTTTGTTTCCAGTTTTTTTACGAGGCCAACTAGAATCCTCGGCATGCAACTCTCAGTTCATTCGATCCCGTCGAGACCTTTGCGCCCCCCTGCTTTGTTATGGCCTAAATTGACCTCCTTTAATATACCCTAAATGATGGCAAACAGCTATAGGCTTATAGAGCGTAATTAGAGCGTTAAACACAATTATTGGAATAGCGCTAAAAGGTTAGTCCGAGAGAGCTGGTTGAATTGGCTAATGGCCGCGGCTCCGGTATTTTGCAGCACATCCGTCCGGACTTTTTGGCTTATGGCCTGCGCAAAATCCACATCTTCAATGTTGGATAGGCCACGGGTGGATTGGATAATCTGGTTTCCGACATTTGCTGCCGCAATTTCCAGTCGGTTCTGAAGGCCACCCTGTGTGCTGCGAGTGTTGCTCACTTTACGCATGGCAGAATCGATTGCGGTCATTGCCTTTAAAGCACCATCGGAAGAGGTCAAATTCTCAGATGTTAGATTGAGCGCGCTTAAGCTGATATCACTCGTGGGCATGTCCACACTGTCGCCCGTTCCATCACCGGCTTGAATATGGCCGCTTCCCCCAGCCAAAGCACCACTGCCATCCAGTAGGTGTTGTCCGTTGAAATCGGTAGACTTGGAAATCCTATCAATTTCCTGCGAAAGCGATTGAAACTCATTATCCAGGGCATGGCGCTGATCCTCGTTAATGGCACCATTAGCGCTTTGCACGGCCAATTCCCTTTGTCTTTGGAGCATATTACCGATGCTGCTTGACCCACCATCGGCAATGGAAAGTGCACCCATTCCATCAGAAATATTTTCCGCCGCGCTTCGATAGGCCCTCACCTGTTTTTCAAACTCGCTGGCCATAGCCATTCCTGCGGCATCATCCGAAGCGCGATTGATCCGCTTCCCGGTTGCCAGTTTCTCCAGTAGCTTATCTTTTTCCTGGGTATTGACCTTCCAATGATGGCTGAGGCGTTCACCTTGATGTTTGTCGATTCGCATTGAAGCCGTCCTTACTCTCGGGGATTTTATCCATATGAAAACCCCTGTACAGGATATCGGGAGATTTTGGGAAAGCTTTAACGATTTTTTTATGTTTTTCGCCTCACAATTCAATATTTAATCAAGCTTCCCAAACGCCACTTCCTTTCAAGACAAGGATCCAGATGACTGCCTCTTCCCTTCCCTATCACACTATGGCATTTGATTTGGATGGAACGTTGCTCGAGCCAGCAGGAAATATTTCGACGCGTTCCCTGAGCCTGCTCCGGCAACTTGCCGAACTCGGATTGGAAATTGTACTGGCTTCGGGAAGAATGACGGCCCGCGTTTCGCCATTTGCGACGGAACTTGGTTTTCCGATAACCTTAATCGCTTATAACGGAGCAGAAACCCTGCGAGGCCAAGGAACGGATTGGACACCCATAGCCACCCGGCCGATTTCACGGCAAACGCGTGATGCCGTCTTTGAACTTTGCCGAACCCGGAAACATTTTCTCAACATTTATGCGGATGGGAAATTGCACGGTTACCATCCCGATGGTTTATTTGCTGCCTCACACATTTATCAAGCGCAAACGGGTGCAACCTATTCTGCTCTGCACCGGGAACTCGAGTCCGTTCCAAAGGACGCCATCGCGAAATTACTGGTGGTGGAAACACCCGAGATTCGGAACCGACTATTTCAGGAATGGTCTCCCCTACTTTCGTCGCATTGTTCCGTGGCTAAATCCAATCCAGAATATCTGGAACTGATGAATCTTGGCGTGAGCAAAGGTTCGGCTTTGCAGGCTTGGCTTGATACCAAGGGTCTTACTGCGCAAGGCCTCATTGCGTTTGGTGATGCGGATAACGATAAAGAGATGTTGGAATTAGCCGGTCTCGGCATCGCTATGGGCAATGCCACTTCTGGTCTACGTGCTGTGTGCACACGCGTCTCGCCGTGGACCAATGCTGAAGACGGCGTGGCGCGGGAACTGGCTGCACTCTTTAATTTACCTTTAGAACCTTCGCGATAAGGAAATGCCGGTATCTCTGGACTCCATTTTTTGATTAATAAGGTTGCATTTCCCTATCCAGGCAACGGTAATGCACCGCTTCGGCGATGTGTGCTTCTCGAATATCTGGACAGGCTTCCAAGTCTGCAATGGTGCGTCCCACTTTAAGTATTCGATCATAAGCGCGGGCTGAAAATCCCAAGGTTTCTACGGCACTGCGCAGGAGTTTTTTCGCCCCTGTTGTCAATATGCAGAACTCCCTTGCCTGAATTCCAGACATACTGCCATTTGAAAAGATCGCCGCCGAGCGTGGATCTTGCTTATTCTTAAACCGATCTCTTTGCAGTTTTCGTGCAGCATCCACCCTAGTTCGCACATGTGCGGAAGACTCACCTAACTCTGCTGCATCCAATTCACCGAAGCCAAGCACCGGTAATTCCAAATGAATATCGATTCGATCCAACATTGGTCCAGATAAACGACCGCGATAGCGGACGATTTCTTCCATGCGGCATTGGCATCGGCGCTTGGTATCTAAGAGATATCCGCAAGGACAAGGATTCATGGCCGCACCCAATATTGAGCGACAAGGGTAGGTCAGTGAAATGGATGTGCGTGAAATAGTGACGGACCCTTCTTCCAAAGGCTGGCGCAAACCTTCAATAGCGTCTTTGTGGAATTCCGGAAATTCATCCAAAAACAATACGCCGTTGTGGGCAAGACTCAGCTCGCCCGGTCGCGACCATCCCCCACCGCCCACTAAAGCCTGGTGGCTGATTGAATGATGCGGGGATCGAAACGGGCGTTCACGCATGCTGCCTTGACCGGTCTTTAGCAAACCGGCGACGCTGTAAATGCGTGTGGTCTCCAGCGCCTCCTCGTCGCTGAGTTCGGGCAGAATGGAAGGCAAACGGCGCGCTAGCAATGTCTTTCCACAACCGGGACTGCCTACGAGCAAAAAGTTATGACCTCCAGCTGCGGCAACTTCCAGAGCCCGTTTAGCCCCAGCCTGGCCGCGTACATCTGCGAAATCCAATACCTCGCCCGTAGGAACTGAACGACTTATTTTCGGCTCTGGCAATCGCTTGGGAAAAATAGGGCATTGGATAAATTCCAAAGCTTCCAATAGGTTTCCGGGTGCATAAACGGGTAGGCCATCCACCTGATTCGCTTCGATTTTGTTTTCGAGTGGAATGACTAGGCCAAGACAGTTGGTTTCCTTGGCGTAAATAGCCGCCGACAAAACTCCGCGTATCGGGCGAATAGTCCCATCCAATGAGAGTTCGCCCATAAATAACAGGCCGTCCAAAGGGGGTCCTGAGATTTGTTCCGAGGCACGGAGTATTCCAATGGCCAAAGGCAAATCGAATGCCGTACCCGCTTTGCGAATGCCTCCAGGCGCCAAATTTACGGTGAGGCGTTTACTTGGAACGCGGAAGCCCGAATTTTTAATGGCTGCGAACACGCGCTCCCGCGCTTCTTTAACAGCGGAATCTGGGAGGCCCACCAGGGTGAACCCTGGCAGGCCAGAAGTGATATCCACCTCTACCGTGACGGGATAGGCATCAATTCCCGACATGGCACATGATGTGACGACGGCTAGCATCAGCAGTCGTGTCCAAATCGAAGGTGGACGGAATTCGGCTTCATCCGAACAACGGCATGGGACTATTCATTACATGGTGATATGCCTTTAGGACTTTGCCCTGCAGTTCCATTCGAAACCGCATGGATAGCGTTTCAAAAACGCGGTAGGGCGTTCCTGCACTCAATCCTGGAAAGGCCAGGAAGAGGCCGTATCGGCCTTGCAATATTTTGATCCCCCTGAGGGTCAAGCTATCGTTTAAGATGACTTCAGCCGTGGCTTTAATGCGCCCTTCTGATTCGGAATTGGGTTGGATATGTATCGAGGTAATTTTCATGTTCTTTCTTTCTTGAAATGCCCCACCCGGGTAACCGGGCAGGGCGCTTGTCTTTCGGGATATGTATAGGTAGCGGCCGATTAAGCCGCAACCACCAATCGGTATTCGTTGAGAATCCGCTCGGTCATGTATTCATGGAGAGCTTTGCTGATTGGAAAACAAAAGTTGTAACCCTTGCCTTCTTTTTTGCTGTACTCTCGTGGGAACGAGATAAATAGCCCGAATTTTCCTTTGACCACTCTTATGCTGTTAATCACAAATTGGCCGTTCAAGACGACACGCACAAATGCTTCGAGGGGATTATCCTCTTGCTTGTTGCGCAAAGGGTGAACGTTGACTTCTGTGATTTCGATTTCGTTGGTGGACATTGCTGTCTCCTTTTCAAGTTGAAGTGGGATGCTCACACATTTCCACTTCTGGTTCATTTAGCCGAATTGGCTGATGGACCTTAATGCAAAGGAGATGCCAAACCGAATTCCAACTGCAATTCGGCAAAAACGGGCGCAGCTGGCCCTTTTAGGGCCAGAAAATTAAAAACCGGAAAACTAAGGTCGGTGAAGTACGCTGCAATGTGGTGAAGTATGGTGAACTTCAATGCAGTTTGGTGAAGGGCTAGGCCCCAGGAAAAAGAGCAGGAACTTTTAGAATCCGAAATCTTTCATCAAGCGATCCGCTAACTTTTCTTCAAAGTCAGGCGAATTGAAATATCCGGATGCAATTTTTTCCTTGGCCTCTTGAACCTTTTCGGCGCGAACATCCGGCATTGCGTCAACATGACGCGCAATCGACTCGGTATCCGCTGTCGAAGACAGTTCTTTGGCCTTTTTAGACAAGGAGACAGAATCGCTTTTTACCGGCTTTTCCGTTTCCTTGGGCCCTTTCCCACTTCCGGAAACCTTCTGCAGGTCCATTCCGAAAATCTGAGATATTCTGTCAATTTTCATTGGATCTCCCTCTATTCTCTATTATCGACCAATCGCGGTCCGAACTTAAGTGAATACGTCAGGAAATGATTCAACAATACCGGCAAACCTCAAAATACTCAACGATTGGCCAATTCCTCTTCATTATCGACGATTTCAAACAAGCGATCGATGGAGGTCATTTCAAATAGGTCATAGATGTCATCTGAAAGCTTCATGAGTATCAATCTACCTCCAGCCGCTTTGAGATCCTGGTGGCAGGTAATGAGCATACCGACCCCAGAACTATCGATAAAACCCACATCGGCCATGTTCGCCACCAAGAAAAGCTTGCGTTCCAGAATAGCCTTTTGAATTGCCAGCCGAAAATGCGAGACTTCATTTCCCTTAATATGCCCGGTAATATCGAGTATATGCCATTTTCCGTTGACGCGTTGCTTAATCTCCATGCATCCTCAATCCA
>JAYSRH010000511.1:0-6456 GCA_043721115.1 Fibrobacteria bacterium
GTTGGAAATCCTCCCTATACCCCCAGCTAAACCGGGATTGGTCCAATGCAGCATCGGGCAATCCCGATTTTACTGTCGCTCCCAAATCACTGCCTTCCGATGAAAATTTGGATACCATTTACCTCTATGTCCGATCTCGATTAGGCGGACATTCTGAATATGAAGTAGACTCAACTGCAATCACAGTCAATTGGGTTCGCAACCGGTTGCCTGTATGGACGCGACTAAACGATCCCACTGCAATCACGCGGGTAGGCTGTCCAGTGGACAGTAACAAAATGTTCAAAGTGTATTATAACGTCAGCGACCCGGATGGCCATTGTACAGTTAAATTCTCCAGCGAAGATTCCTCGTCCGCCCTAGGATTGGTCAATATCAATCAACCCTGCGGATTGATATTTGTCCAACTTCCCATTTTAAATCCCTTCCGTAAAATTCCAGAGGAATTGAAAGCCTCTCGCACGGACACCAGCATTCTTTCCATGAAAGCGGTAGATGACAACGGACAATCACGCGATACCACCTTCAAACTGATCACATATCCTAATGTCCAACCCACCTGTAAAATCGTCAAACTAGACACGCTACCCATCCACTATACAGGCAAGGAAATGAAATTCCAGTTTCTGGATTCTGTTCCAGAAGGCGGACTGAAAAGACTCATAATCGATTGGGGTGACAACAGTCTTGGCTTGGATCTAGACTTCGACCGGAATTATATCCATTTCAACTCCTTCGACAGTACTTTTGGACATAGGTATCTGGATTCAGGCAGTTACCAGGTTTCCTCCCGCATTTACGATGCCTGTGGCACTTCAGCTGGCTATGCTTTACCACTCATTCATGTCCAAGCCAATCATCTACCCGAACTGAGAAGCATGGATACTTTAGGCTACCATTTACAGGGCATCACTCCTGTCTACCGCATCCAACTTGCCGTTTTCGACGCGGATCTAGAGTCGCGACAAGACTCCGTGAGGGTAGTTGTTGTTTGGGGCGAAGGACTTGCCGACACACTCAAGGTAACTGCTAGCAATGTTAACCAAAAACAAATATTGGAACATTACTATGCCAAGCCACCGCCAGATACCTATGTCGATCTCTATCATTTGTCGGTAACCGTAACGGACGCCAATGATGGCACAGCGAAGTCCAAGTTCGATATCAGACCCTACTAAAGTCCAGACTCTAGGCGCAATCGCTCCACCCACTCAGGTTCAAGATTTCGCACCTCGCCGGGTTTGAGATCGCCCAATTCCAAAGCGCCGATGGACACGCGAACCAGTCGCTTGACCTTATATCCCAAGGCATGAAACATCCTACGAATCTGCCGGTTGCGGCCTTCGTGAATAACCACGCGATGCCAACCTTGACCCTCTCCGTCAACTTTAGCAGGCAATGTCACACGGCCCTCAAGCAATATGCCGGTTCGAAATTGTTCTAATTGGTCCGGGAATGGCTGGCGATCCAATTTGACTCGATAGGTTTTTTCAACATGGAAATCGGGATCGGTCAGTAGGTTGGCCCATTCCCCATCATCGGTCATCAACAGCAACCCTTCTGACTCCAAGTCCAATCGCCCAACCGGGAAAATCCAAGCCTCCCGTTTCCCGTTATCTGCATGCATTTCGGTTTGGGAATCTGCGTGAGATTGATACTCCATAGGAAGCAAATCATAAACTGTCTTCCGACCCAGTTCATCTTTGCGGGTGGTCACGTAACCGGCAGGTTTATGGACTAGTAGATAAACGTGAACGCGAGGCGTCTTGTCCGTCGAGGGAATTCCAAGTGTTGCCTGGTCCACTTCAATACTATCGGTTCCAATTTCGACCCAAAAATCCGGTGCAATAGCCACTTCGCCATTGACGCGAATCCGCCCCGCCAAAATCCAGCCGTCCGCGACCGTACGCGAGCAAATGCCAAGCTTAGATAGGGCCCGATTCAGGTGGGTGCGTTTTGGGTTTGCCAGCATTTTTCCACATATTCTTTCAGCTTGAGATAGGCAGCCTTGCCGTCACCAAGACCACGACAATCAATGGCAGGAAATAGTTGCAGAGTGACGGGGACCCGATCCTTTTTAGGCCCTCCTTTTCGATTTTCTCCTGCCGCCCGGCTGCCTTGGATCAACACCGGTAAAATGATGGCATCGGCGAACATGGCCAATCGGAACCCGCCCTGCTTAAGCGGCAAGAACGCACCGTTTTTACTTCTCGTGCCTTCTGGAAAAACTACCAAAGGTTGTGAACCCATTTTCAATGCGGCTTGCTGCAAAACCTGGTGCGCGCTCCGCCCATCCGATCGGTCAATAAAAACACAGCCAACCTGGGTCATAAAATAACCCAGCATTGGGACGGACGCCAATTCACGCTTGGCTACAAATCCATTGCGTCGATTCATGACAACAACCAGAGACGGAATATCCAGTTGGCTCTGGTGATTGCACATGATCACCAGTTTCCGATTTTCTTGTCCCATCCTGCCAGGGTCCGGAATATGCTCGGTCCCCAAAACGGAAAGGTCGATATCGAAAACACGCAGAACATACGCCGACCAATCACGGTAATCTTGATCGAGTAAGGCGTCCTGATCTTTTGCATGCGTCAAACGCCGCCAGGTAAATTGGATTAGGCATACGAACATAAACCAGGAAACCTTAAAAATTCTTAGGTACACAGACACTACTCCCTTCTTAAGAAACGGCGCAGTAAAGTGAAAATCCGTCCATGCAAAAAAGGACTGATGTCGGCTGAAACTGCTTTTCCGCGTAGAATACGACGCCGGGTCGCGCACAAATAGAGAAAGCGCCGAGCCCGTGTCACACCTACATAAAAAATCCGTCGCTCTTCGGCCAGTCGCTCCGGCGGCATGGATTCGCCGCGGCGACGGTAAGGCAGAATTCCATCTTCAAGTCCCACGAAAAAAACGGCCGGGTACTCCAGGCCCTTGGCTCCATGGACGGTGCTCAGGACTACTTCTCCCGCGGCCTCATTACCTACCAGGCGTTCCAGCAAGGATCGATAATAAGGCTCGAGCACATTCAATCGATACAGAATCGCCATCTCGCTCCAAGCCAAGCCTTCTTTTTGATGGAGGCGCAGTATTTCATGGCCGATCCAGTGGGCCTGATCCGCACCGGAGCTGTGAATGATTTTTCGAACCGGTGGTGGCCGTCCCCCACCCGAAACTTTTCCACCCGCCACCAGTCGCTTTCTAAGATGATGCGCCTTACTCCCAAACACCGAGTTGGCGTACTTTACAATGGCAGGGGTAGACCGGTAATTGGTTTCGAGTTTGATGATTTGCATGCCTGGAAAACTGTCCAACGCTGCGCGAATATTGCCGGGATCAGCGCCACGAAACCCATAAATTGCCTGATCGTCATCACCCACTAAAAAGAGATTTCTGCTTTCCCCCATCAATATGCGGACCAACTCCAGTTGATCCCGTGAGGTGTCCTGAAATTCATCCACAAGCACATAGGTTGTCCGCGACTGAAAATCGGCCAGTACCTGAGGAAAATCCTGAAACAAACGTAATGCCAAGGCAACCATATCCTCGAATCCAATGCATCCGCTATTCAAAAGATGGGATCGAAATCGTCCTCGAATTTCCTTTCGCAGCTCCGAGTCCGTTTCATCAAACGTGGCCGGATCGGCATTAAACAATGCGGAATTTTCAGTAAAGGGGTTATCCAGCCATCCTTCCAAATCCTGCACGGATATTTTTAGGTCCATGGTCCGCCGCATTCCACGTACCCAGGAGCGCCGCACCACAGAATCCATCAGCACAGGACTCTGTTCAAACCCAAGGCGTTTCCAATTTGCCATTCCCTTGACTTCTGCCCTTATCATTCCATATGCAAAAGCATGAAATGTCCCAATCTGGGGAAAGGGCGGAAAGTGCGAAAGCGTCGCATCGGAATCCAGCAACTTATGCAAGCGGCCCTCCATCTCCAGAGCCGCATCTTTGGTGAAAGTTAGGGCGAGGATGCCACCTGCACCCGCTGCCTTTAATGCATTTTCCCTCTGCAGCTTACAGAGTCGGGCAATTCGACGGGTGAGCACCGTAGTCTTACCCGATCCCGCTCCGGCCAGGACAAGTACAGATCCGTTCTGGTGGTCAAATTCGACCGCTGCAATTTGTTGCGCATTAAGTCCCTCAGAACCATGGGGCAAAGTCCCAGTCACTGCCTTGCTTTCAACATCAGGGTAGCGTATACTTGCCTTGATTTCTTGCGCGCGCACCAGTTGAAATCTAGTCAAAAGCCGGGACACATGTTTAAAATCCTAGTCGTAGATGACGAGCCTCCCATCCGGGACATGTTATCAGACGCACTTAGAATATTCGGTCATTCCGCAGATACCGCAAAAGATGGTCCCAGCGCTCTGGAGATGCTTAAAACCAAAACCTATGACATGGTGCTTTCCGACATCAATATGCCACACATGACAGGCTTTGAACTATTGAAGGAAATAGAAGTGGCCTATCCCAGCATTAAACGGGTGCTAATGACCGCTTACAGCCTTGACGACTATATGCGCATGGTTCTCGATCACAATATCGGAAATGTGATCGCCAAATCAGCGCCGCTCAATTTTAAGGAAATCAAGGAAATCCTCAGTTCCCTGTTGAACAATTCCATATTTGGGCTGGACCCTTACATGCTGCAACCACACTCCCTGCAAACCTTCAAACTGGTGGAGCCGACACAAATTGATGAAATCTCGGAATCTCTTTCGCAGCATTATTCCGGAACTCCCAACCATAACAAGTTCAAAGTGGTTCTCATTGAACTCATGACCAATGCCTTGTTCTACGGTGCGAGAAATGAAGCGGGAGATAAAAAACAAGATTGGATCAAGGATTTCAAGTTACCTGAAAAAGATGCGGTTATTGTAACGGCATGTATCGACAAAGAGAAACTTGCAGTGTCCGTGCTGGATCGCGGCGGGAAATTGGACAAGCATACAGTGCTATACTGGCTTGACCGTCAGACCACCCATGACGAAAAAGGCATGCCCATGGGTATATTCGATTATCACGGACGAGGTTTCTTTATCACACGAAAGTACGTGGACCGCTTTATCATCAACATTGAAAAAGGAAAGCGTTGCGAGTGCTGCATCTTCAACTACTTTGACCAAAAATATGCCGGCAACAAGCCTCTGATTATAAACGAGATCTAAATCGGATTTTGATTGAACCAGAAATAAATTTAGCTGGAAATAAAAAAGCGACTCCTGGAGGGGAGTCGCTTTTCGTCTAAACCCTCCCGGTTGGGAGGAGCGAGCACCCTTTCAGGCGCATCGCATTCAGTATTTAAACATTCGCTTCTAATTGGTCTTTGATATGTTTTCGGATAGCTTGATTACGCTTCCGTTTTTTCATATCAGAAGGCTTTTCGAACCTCTGGTTCTTTTTAACGTCGGACAAAATGCCCGACTTCTCGCAGGTTTTGGTAAACCTCCGCAGAGCTTTTTCAAAGGACTCACCTGGTCTAACGATTACGCCTGTCATGGGATGTTGAATTCACCTCTATTCCGATTTTTTCAGTCAAAAGTTATAGTTTCAATGTATCAAGCGGGCAGAGTGATGTCAAGAAATAATCGGCTCGGAATCAGAAATCCACAGCCTGTACCGAAATTTCCGTTTTTTCGCTAGTTTTAACTAAATCAAGGAGTTATAGCGGGATTCCACAAAGGAATCGTTCACTAAAGAAACGCACGCGCCAATGTGACGGTCAGCGCTTAAACCTTAGCTCAAACAGCCCAAATCACCCCTTTTTTTATATTATTTTGGGACTAAGCTGGGGAAACGCTTGAAATTCCCCAAAATAAAGTCATACGATTCCAAGGCGCATCGGAATTTCTCCGAATCAACGACTTTGCGAAGGGGGCTAAATTGTCCATAAATTACACCAAGACCTTATTCATTGCAGGCTGTACCGTTTTGATTTTCGGCGCTTGCAAGAAAAAGGAAGCTCCCGCAGTGATTGAAGAAGCTCCAGCTTCGGAAGCCACGGAAACCGATACCTCGGCCACCATGGCAGAAGAACCCACTTTGCAGCATGTGGGTAAAGATGCCAAGCCAGGGAGTGCCAAAGCCACATTCCATCCTTCCAAGGCTGCTTCCCAGGCAGGCTTTTCCGAAAACGGACGGTATGTGGTCCAGGTATCCATTTTTAAGAATAAAAAACCAGCTGCGGCCTTAGTTGAGAAGCTTGCCCAGGCCGGTTTTCCTGCCTATGTCGCGGAAGTGGAAAATCCAACTCCAGAAATGGCGGGCACATGGCACCGTGTTCGTGTTGGGAATTTTATGCGGGTTTCCGATGCCAAGGCATTTGGCGACAATACCCTCGCCGGCATGGGATATCAGTTCTGGGTCGACAATAAGAAAAACGATGCTGTTGGAGGGGATGGTTCCTATTCTGCTCCAGCTCCCGAGCCATCCTATCAG
>JAYSRH010000512.1:0-6440 GCA_043721115.1 Fibrobacteria bacterium
CTTGAATTGCCTTCCGGCAGCCACCGCATTGAAATGTCCCTCAAGGGCCAAAAGAATTCGGTGACTCAAATCGTAAATGAAGGAAAGAACAAGGCCGTCCATCTGACCTTGCAATAATCGGTGAAGCTGTCCCATAGGGATTTTCGGCCACAAAAACGATTTAAGTACGTCGCTCAGCCTTCTAAGCGACGGCCTACCATTCGGATTCTGATGCTTGTTGCTTTCGGTGTCATTGTCTATCTCAAATTCGATAGCGTCATCACATCAAAAATCGCACAATCCTTAATCCATCCTGTACGCCTCCTTACGGCTTTTAGAAAGCCTTCTGAACCTGTCGTCGTTACCCGTTCAGTCCCTGCCGGCAATTCACCGTCTCAGAGCCAGTCCCTAAACCTACGCTGGTCTACGGATTCACTGCAAGTGGATTTGTTATGCCCTACAGATAATGTGAAGGAATGTTTGCGTTCCGCTCAGGGCTTGGATTCCAGCTTAGCCGGGAGCCTGCGGGGATTGATTCACAAAGTGGCGTTACAGTGGAACAGAACCCCGTTGCAGGGGTTTTCGGTTCACTTCATCAGTGACACCGCATCACGTGATACCCCCATTTGCTTCGCCTTGCAAAGCCTAGAATTCATGTCGAGCGAAGGGCCTTTGATACTCAATCGAAAGGTAACGGGAACAAGTAATCAGTACTGTTCTGCCCGGAGCTGCTTGGACGACCTAACACCACAATTGCCAATTTGGAATTTCCATGGACTGCAATCGGCTTTGCAACATCCTGTGGGTGTGCGATTCACTGCGCTGGCTCCTTCGGTTTTTCATCCTATGCTGGCTGGACAAGTAGTGTTCATTGATTCACAAGCCCAACGATTAAAAATGTACCACGGTCACAATATTTTTTCTGATTATGCTGGGTCTATAAAATTGTCTTTAAATCTTAAGGTGGGCAGTAAAGTTGAGGCGCAGGCTACCTTGGGAATCGCGGGCGTGGAAGGCGATTCACTTTCCGGCCTCATATTTCATATTGAAAAAAATGGACTGTACCTGGATCCAAGGGATTTTATTCCGACGCCGGGTCTTGCCGTCCATGCGGATAATGCGGAAGTCTCTTTAGGAAAGGCAGTCGTGGCAAATGGGCAATGATCTTCGCATGGCTTACCTGGAAATGCGAAAGGCTGGAAAAGATCGATTCCCACCGCAATGCTGGGAATACCTTTATCGTTTTGTCTTTCAAGCTTCGCTGAACGGCAAGGATTTCCAGCATCTTTCCGCACGCGATCTATGCCCCGCGTTTTCTGCTCAAGTTCTCACGGATTTTGGGGAAATGACCGGCCAAATCCTGGAACACTGGGGACTCAAGTCTTTTGGTGATCTTGGCCATGCCATCTTCCTGCTGGCGGAATACAACTGTTTCAAACTCAATTCCACTGACAATTTGGAGGAATACATTGCGGCTGGCCCAATTCACTTTGCTTAATCCATGCACGGTTTCCCTTTCTGCCCTGGCAATCATCTGGGCTACGCTTTTTTCCGGATGCGGACAGAGCAGCTGGTCGGACCGCCAACCTGCAATTGTTGAAGGCATCCGTGTCGATTCCCTTCGCTTTGTGCCCGCGCATTCCCGTTTCGTACTTCTCGATTCTGCTAGCAAAGTTCTTTTCAAAGGGTACCATGTCGGATACGGACTGCACGCCGGTTACGACTGCATCGAAATCCTAGACATGAAATTAGAATCACTTTCTAAAAGTCAGCCGGCCGCCTTTGGCCCTAAAACCAGAGTAAGGCTTCCAACTGGGGTGGATTGCCCCTTGGACACCGCCGGCCAGGACAGCCTGTTCACCTATGTATTTCCTGCCGGTGGGGATTCCATCATTCGACTCCGTAATTCTTCGGGTCGCTTAACCGATTCCGCCATGCTAGTTCGAGGCCGATTTTTCCAGGATAGCCTGAAGGGAAAACCCTCCGGGGAAACACATGTATTCGCACATGGGCACTGGAGCTTTTTGGATTCGACAGCAACAATACGCCGCCGTTTATTTGTGGATTCACTGGGATGTAATGATTTTTTGAACCAGGGAACTTATGCCATTAAGTTGGATACCGTGAAGGTACGTGTTTCCTGGGTTACCCTGGATTCTCCGTGTCAGGGATCACCCCATACACAAGAAATCGTACTGGAGCAGGCCACTTACTGAAACCCGGATGAATCGATTTCAGTAAGCCCTACCGGCAATCGTGTCTACTAAGAGTGAGCAACTAGGAGTGAGCTAACAGGGGCAGCACCGCCGCCCGCAATGCACTTTCTAAATCATATTCCAGAATCCGTGGAAAACCGGTTTGTAAGGCAGAAAGGTATTTTTGTCTTTCGGAGGGTATGGTCCAAAGTTTTTCCATGGCCTCGGCCAATTGATTAGGATTGGAACAGTCTACGGCCAAAGCGAACCCCGAAGCAAATTCAGCTTGACTGGAATCACCATGGTAGATGGCTGGTCGGCCCAATGCCAACGCTTCAAACAGTGGCAGCCCCCATCCTTCATAAAGTGAACTAGAAATGAATAACGTGCAATGAGCCACGTAGGCATTTCGATCGGCATCGGAAAGGTATCCGGTAAAATAAATAGAATCTGCAATTCCAAATTGTGTAACAGCCGCCCACGCATCAGGAAAACCCCAAGCCTTATGCCCTACAATATACAGGGGGGGCGTGTCCGGGTGTTTTTTTTTGAGCGTCGCGTATGCTGCTATTAAGCCTGGAAAGTTTTTGCGGGGCTCGATATTTCCCACTGCAAGGAAATAGCTTCCGTTGGGAAAAAGGCTGCTTTCCAGTAGCCCGGCGTCCGCCGAATTATAATTGCTAAACCAATCCAAATGAATAGGCCGCACCACCTCAATCCGATTTGGAAGAATGCCTAATATATTGTTTATGCGTTTTTTTGTGAATGCGGCATTGGTTAAAATAAGATTGGCCTTTTGTGGCATGCGTCGCAGCCAATTGCGATTGGCTTTGTCCCGACTGGACATGGGGAAAGCGGTGGCTTCCAAAGGTCCCACATCGGCAATTAAAAGTCCATATTGCGCCGGGGGGCGGTAAAGCGGCAGAGTCCAACCCAAACAGAGCACAGCTTTTGGCTGCAATTTTCGAATCAGCCAGGGAAATGCAGTCTGCGTCCAGAGCCGCATGGGACGGGGCTGAACTTGGATGGGAAGGCAATGAGGGCCGACGTTGAAATCGGAATCAGTAGGTACGATTACTTTGATATCCGCATAATCGGCCAAACCTTTTAGACCATGAACAAACATTCGGACAAGTTTGCCAAGGCCGGAATCGTTTCGCGTCGCCAAGGCTTCGACCAAAAGTAAAGGACGCGTCATGTTGCCCTTAAATCCATCGTTGATGCTGGTCTTAAACGCCGAAAACCAACTGTGACAAGTCGCCCATAGGTCCTGGCAAAGTGTAACAGTGAAATCCCTCCGGACGGATTCCCTTCGCAGAAATGGAATTGGAAGACATTCACGTAGGGCATACCTGTTTAGGATACTATAATTATTTACTGAATGTTTATGTACTCCTTACCCAGCCAGCCACTCGCCGAGATTCGATCCATTCAACGGTGTGGCATATGCCAGTGGGTGGCAATTTGATCTACCGCGGCCGCTACTTGCTGTCCATGCTTGGCCCGCCCATACCTTGGGGCTGCCTGCGGATACATGAGGATCGAGTGATCCAAGTCGGCACGTTGGACGAATTGTCGTATTCCCCCGGCGAAAATATCCGGGATTTTCCAGACGCCGTGCTCATGCCGGGCTTGATCAATGCCCATTGTCATTTGGAACTGGGAATGGCACGAGGAGTTTTGCCGCGCGGCGAGCCTTTTCCAAAATGGGTTTCACGACTTAGAAAAGCGCTGGAGGGCACGCAGCAGAATCAGTTCTCGGAGGCAACCCGACTGGGCATTCTAGAGTGTCTGAAGAACGGTACGACCACTCTAATCGACGTGGGGAACTCCGGCCAGGCCCTGGTGGAGCTGGCATCCTTGCCTATCCGCTCCTTCCCCTATTTGGAGTTGATTGGCCTTGATCCGGCGCTTGCTTCTGAACGTTTTCTCCAGGCTAAAGCGAAGCTTGCTTCCCTGCCTGCCCCGACGGATCTTTATCACCCGGGCCTGACCTGTCATGCGCCCTATTCTTGCTCCATGGAAATGCTACGTCTGATCTCCGCAAACCACGGACTGCGTCAGGGGCCGTATACCTTGCATGTTGCCGAAAGCGCCGAGGAAATGGCCATGTTTGCAACCGGTCAAGGCGCCTTAATGGACTTTTGCCGGCGCATATTTCCGGCGCTACAATTTGAAGAACTTTCCAGCCCCATCCACTTTCTAAAACGCAATGGGCTTATCCCCAGGGGAGCATTATTCGCCCATTGCAATTATGCCGATCAGGCCGATGTCCAAATCCTAGCTGATCTGGAAACCTCAGTTGTCCACTGTCCCCGAAGCAAGGCTTTTTTCAACCATGCAGGTTTTCCACTGGAACTGTTTCGCGAGGCTGGGGTGAATCTTTGCTTAGGTACGGACAGCCTGGCCTCAAATGACGGTTTGAATGTATTCGACGAAATGGCGGAATTGCACAGGAATGCTCCCGACCTTCCGTGCCAGGAAATTCTTTCCATGGCTACGCTAAACGGGGCCAGAGCCTTAGGACGATCCGGTGAACTTGGATGCCTTCAAGCCGGGTCCCGCGCCGATTTCATCGCCATCGGCCTACGCCATCATCCTGAATATGACATCTACGAAGAAATAGTGAGCGAAGCGCATGATATACTGTTTGTTTGTGTAGGCGGTGAAGAGGTTGTTTCGTGAAAACAGGCTATCTTAAAATCATGCGATTGAAAAGGATTCTGGTCTTTCTAATTCTCACCAACCTATTTGCATTTGTGAATGCCGATCGCCTGCTCATACCCATGGACCTTGCACAGACCAATCATCTCAAAGCCTATGGAATTGCGTATCTATCCGTGGCCGGTGGGCATCCCGTGGAATGGCTGCTCAACTACCGCGGCGGAAGCTTTCTGCTGGAAGACCTCCCTACCGTAAAGCGCGAAGCGGCCAAGCGGGGCGTTTTGTTTGAAACCCTCAGTGATGAGGATGTGGATCGCGCTTATACAGAAATTGATGCTGGAAATATGGATAAGGTTCTGCTCGAAAAAGCGCCTCGCATCGCAGTATACACCCCGCTAACCAAGCAGCCTTGGGACGATGCCGTGACCTTGGCAATGACCTATTCAGAAATTCCCTACACCAAGATTTATGACAAGGAAATCATTGAGGGCAAACTTTCAGAATACGATTGGCTCCATTTGCATCACGAGGATTTTACCGGCCAATATTCAAAATTCTTTGCTTCCTTCAGGTCAGCGCCTTGGTATGTCAATCAGGTGGCCTCCAGTGAGAAGCTTGCTGTGGACTTGGGTTTTCGCAACAATGTCATGCTTAAAAAGGCTGTGGCATTATCCATCCGAAATTTTGTTGAAAAAGGAGGATTCCTTTTTGCCATGTGCCTGGCCTGCAATACCCTGGACATCGCTTTGGCCACTTCCAAAACCGATGGCGTGGACGCTCTATTCGATGGCACGCCTCCGAGTCCCAATCTTGCTAAAGAGTTGGACTATTCTCTCTCCCTAGCCTTCACGGGTTTTTCAGTCGATGCGGATCCTATGTCCCCGACCCATGGTGATATCGATTACAACCAGGTAAACGCTGGACCCTTAAAAAGAAAACCAGCCAATGATTTCGTTCTATTTGATTTCGCCCCCAAATACGATCCAGTCCCGGCCATGCTGTGCCAAAATCATACCGATTTGATCAAAGGGTTTTTCGGACTCGCGACTTCCTTTCCCAACGATAAGATTAAAAAGTCCATTACTATTCTGGGGCAAGCCAACGGCCAAAATGCCGTACGCTATTTGCATGGTAATTTAGGACAAGGCCAATTCACCTATTATGGTGGTCATGATCCGGAAGACTATTCACATGCCGTGGGCGATCGTCCTACTGATTTAAGTCTGTTCAAAAATTCACCCGGCTATCGCCTCATTCTCAACAATATTCTCTACCCCGCTGCCCGACAGAAAAAACGCAAAACATGATCCGCATTCAGAATGGCTGAAATGCATAGCCCGCTGCGCCGGGAAGACCTTCAGGATTTTTTCGCAGGTCAGCCCCGTATTCTTGAATGGGGTATTGCTAAAGCGGGTAAGACTCCCAATGCGGAAAGGTTGCAAAGCTGGGTTGGTCAGGGCCAGCATGGAAAAATGGAATACATGGCTACCCGACTTGAGGAGCGCATGAATCCCCAGGTCTTCCATCCTTGGGCTCAGTCCGTGGTGGTCTTCAGCTTTCCCTATGCCCGTCGATTAGGTGATGGTGTCGGTAAAACCTCCG
>JAYSRH010000513.1:0-6424 GCA_043721115.1 Fibrobacteria bacterium
CACCAAGCAATGCCCCATGCCCTCCAAGTCGAAAGTCCGCTCCAAGATGCAGGTACGCGGTATTGTGACGGTCCATGATGATGAAGTCAAAATCGAGGGCAAGGAAATCAAATATCTGTGAAGGCGATTTCCGCAGTTTAGGATTTAGGATACAGCGTGATTTATGGAAACCTCATGGCCCCCCTTGCAGGCTTGGCCTTTGCCACTTCCGTGCCCGCCCAAAGCTGGCAACTTTCCGGCGGTGCGGATGGCCGGATCACGGTGACAGATTTTCGCCCTATTGATCCGGTAATGAAGGGCGTCTTCCTAAACGGGCAGAATATTTTCCGGGATGAAATGGGCGATCGGTGGTTGGCATCCTATCAGGTGGATTGGAAGGACAATTTCCGGGATCTGCTTCCCTACCAAACTTTCCTCCAATACAAAGGGCCTTTGGGAAAATGGAATATTCGAGCCGGACATTTCCTCCTCCCTTTCAGCCTCCAATCTGAATACGACACGGAACGGCTTTTGTTCCGGACCATCGAGGAGGAGATGACGGGCACAAGGTTGGATTGGGGGGGAGGTGCATTCGGGTATGCAGGAGACTTTACTTGGTCCACAGCCGTGACGAGTGGACTTGGCGAGGAGTGGCCTGTCCACGCTCCCGATGGTGTCCTTTTCACGGCACGCCTTGCCTATGCGAGGTCATCCTGGAGTGTAGGCTCTTCTTTCCTGTCTGGAATTGGATACTTCGCGCCAGGGGCCGCTCAAGAAGGTTTTGATCTCCATCAGCAAAAGATCGCTCTGGACCTTTCCGCATTTCTCGGACAGTGGATTATTCGCACGGAAGGAATCGGGGGTAGGGATGGGGCCCAAGCGGTCGCAGCCGTAAATGTTTTGATCGACTATGCTTGGACCCGCTTTTTGGAAATCAATGGAAAGGCCGCTGTCCTGCAGAGGGAAAGCCTGAGTGGTGAAGCTGGATTGGGACTGACCCTTTCATGGAGAAGCTTTAAAGCCAGGCTTGCCGATTCTTGGCTATCGGTTGAAGGTCACAACGGAAACCGCGCGGAGGCACAAATTTATTATGACTTTTCCAAATCGCTTTAAGCTTACCGTAGGCTTAGTACTTCTAAGCCTGTCGTTTTCCGCTGCGGACGTATGCGTATGGCGGAACCCCGAACGAACCATGAGCCGGATTTTTCCAGGCGCAACAGACTATGAAACCGTTACCCTAAAAATATCCACCGAAGAAGCAGCCGCGATTGAAAAGGGGCTTGGGGTCGACCTGGACCCTTCCGAAAAAGCGGAGTTCAACTTTTACGATCTCCGGACGAAAAAGGACGGAAAAGTGGTTTCCCTGGGAACGGCCATGGCCTTGGCGGGCAATGGCGAGTACGGCTCCATTGAGGTGGTCTTGGGTGTGGACACTATGGGCCGCATCAAGGCCGTGTATATCCAACGGTCCCGCGAGAAAGGCAGCAAGTCACTAGAATCGGATGCCTTCCTAGGGCAGTTCATAGGTAAATCAATAGCCGACCCCTTGCAGTTTGGCCACGACCTCAAGAGCCTGGAGCGGTTCGAAAAATCCGCCGAAGCGGTGCGCTTCACCATCAAGAAAATGCTGCTGTTCCACCACGAGTTGCAAAAAAAGAAGTAATGGACCTGGCGCGAAAGGAATCCTGGATATGACGCTAACTGCCTTCGCTGCGAAAAACCTTTTCCGGAATAAAAGCCGGACTGGCCTCACCGTCCTTGGCGTAGCCATTGCCACGGCCACGCTTTTTGTCATCCTCTCTTTCGACAAGGGTTATAAAGCCGCATTAGACGAGGAGCTGGCGGGTTCGGGCATCCATTTATTCGTATCCACCGAAGGCTGTCCCTTGGAGGCCGCGTCACTCATCCTCCACGGCGGTGAGATCCCCAAGTTCCTGGCCATGGAACGCCTTAAGGAAGTGAAAGCCATTGAAGGTGTAAAGGAGGCCGCGGGCTTCCTTATTTTCTCCCTTCCCTCTCCTTCGGGGGACAGGATTGATCTTTTCTATGGCATCACCGATGATGCGCTTAAGCTCAAGCCCACCTGGAAGGTTAGAGGGAGCTGGTTCCGCGATTCAAACTCCATCATCCTTGGGAGCGAAGTAGCGCGGGTAGAAAAGCGAAAACCCGGGGACAAGATCTACATGGAAAGCCTGAACAAGGAATTCGAAGTCGTCGGGGTTCTGGAGAAAACCAACGGACAAGACGATGGGTTTTACTTCCTGCCTCTTGCTACGGCCCAAAAAGTTTTCCGGAAGGAGAATAAGCTGACCGCCGTAGGCGTTCAGCTCAAGGACCTCTTCCACCTGGACGCCGTGAAAAGCAGGCTGGAAAAAATCCCGGACGTCTACGTGGTAACCTCGGAACAAGTCAACGGGGAAATCATGCGCTTCGTGGGAGGCACCAAGGCGCTCATGTACGCCATGCTGGCTATCGCCTTTATCGTGGGAGGGCTGGGGATTTTGAATACCGTCCTTATGAGCAGCCTTGAAAGGAAAAAAGAATTTGGATATCTGCGTTGCGTGGGGGCGGGCAAATTAACCTTGTTCAAGCTCATGCTATTGGAAGCCCTTTTCGTCTGCCTGACTGGCTGGGCGGTCGGGGTTATCTCTGGCTACTTATTCTCCTCGGGTATTGAATCGTGGATAAAACAATTCTTACCCTATGTGCCGACCGGAACCTTGGTCCGCCCGGACATTGGAGTTCTTGGGATATCGGTGCTCGTGACTCTGTTCATTGGGCTTTTGGCGGGACTGTATCCGGCCTTCCTGGTAACCCGGATTTCCCCCATGGAGGCGGTGCGTAATGAGTGATGCGGCAATCGTTCTGGAAGGCTTGACCAAGGAGTATAAACGCGGCAGCGAGCAGGTGCATGCACTAAGAGGTATTTCCCTTAAAATCGAGACAGGGGATTTCGTCTCTATTGTTGGCCACTCCGGTTCGGGAAAAACAACCTTGCTGCAAATGATGGGGTGCTTGGACAGGCCCAGCAGCGGGAAGATCCTTATCGATGGTGAAGAAGTAAACCGGCTGCCCGATGCTCGCCTTACGAAAATTCGCGCAGAAAAAATCGGGTTCGTCTTCCAACAGTTCTTCTTGATTCCAACCCTGACCGCGGTTGAAAATGTGGAACTTCCCAGCCTTTTTTCGGCCTCAAAAAAACCGGGTGCCTCCAAGGCTCGCGAGCTATTAGAACAACTCGGGCTCAAAGACAGAATGAATCACCGGCCGTCCGAGCTTTCGGGGGGAGAAATGCAGCGGGTTGCCATTGCGAGGGCCTTAATCAACGACCCTAAAATCCTGCTTGCCGATGAGCCTACCGGGAATTTGGATTCTGAAAATGCGAAAAAGATTATGAGTATTTTCACGGCTTTTCATGGGCAAGGTTTGACAATTTTAATGGTCACCCATAATCAGGACCTTGCCGCGAAAGCAGAACGAGTTATTCATATCAAGGATGGACTTGTTCACAATTTATCAGAAAAGATCTGAGCACAAGGAGCATCTGGTGACCTAGCGCCTGTTTAAACGACAATTCCAAAGCCTTGATTTTCGCGCGTAATTCCAATCAGGTCAAGCATCCCGCTTTCATACTCGCTCCTAAAGTAGCCTACTGCCATCAACCCAAACGGCGACATCGCATTTCTCAAACATCCCACTTCCGCCGCAGGGGTTCCTTCCCGAGGTCGGTCGACCAATCTGCACCCGCGTACCGTTACCCCAATCACCACACGCAACATCTTATGGGTGGTGCCTCCGTCCAAGGCGCATAATCCACACTTTGGCGGCGCAGCAACGAGCGGACGGTCACGCCTACGCCTGCCGCCAACCCGAAAAGACCGCGCTCTACCAGGTCTTTCAGAGGCATCTGCCCGGCTTTGAGCGCAAGTGGATCGATGCCGATAGCGGCAACTGTCCGATTCGATTGCACCAATGGTAATCGACGTCATTTTCTGTTTAAGATTTTTTAGTTGATGATCAAGGGGAGCTGTTTAAGGGGGTCAGAACCCACTCTGACGCTACTAAAATTTGCTCCAAGGAGCTATTGCCGAATCAATAATTAGGGACTGTTGTCGTTGATGGCTTGCCTCTGTGAACGCGGTTTTTACCCTTTCGTCTCAGCATCGCTACGCAAATCAGGAGAATTAAACCTTGGGAAACCGCGGTTTCATAAGTCGGAAAAATCCCCAGGAATTCAAAGCGAAATGACCAGGGCAATGACGTAACACCCATGTGACCAGCTTCCTGCAAGGCATGGATCCCCTTGCCGGCCAATACGACTGCGAGGAAGGCCATTACGAAGGAGGAGACCGAAAAGAATAAACGAACCGGCAAACGGGCGCTGGCCCTAAGGAAGAACCATGCCACAAGAATGGTCAATCCCACGGCAGCCAAAACGCCTCCGAGTATGGGAATGCCGGCGGAATCCCCTTCCATGTTCAGGGCAGATAGGAATAATACCGTTTCAAATGCTTCACGAAAGACAACGATAAAGGAAAAAAATCCAAGTCCAATCAGGCTTTTTCCATTCAGTACCGCATTGACTCTGGAATTGATGAACGCGGTCCACTTTCCGATTTCGGATTTTCCGTGCATCCAAAATCCCATATACAGAAGAACGGCGACCGCGAACAATGAAGAGATTGATTCCGTGAATTCTCGTCCGGATCCGCTCAAAAGTTCCAACCACCCGGAAAAAGACCAAGCCGCGAATCCGGCTAAGACGGCGGCGAACCAACCCCCATGGACATACTGCGCGGCTTTTCGTGTTTTCGTAGCTTTAATGACTCCTAGGATTGCAATGATAACGAGGAGGGCTTCGAAGCTTTCCCGTAAAAGGATTCCCATCGTAACCAGGAAGAGGGCCCATGATGGCATAGGTTTACTTTTGAGCATATCGTTTGCGATTACGAGTAAGTTTCTGGCAGCGGCGACATCGGCCTCAACCTTGCTCGCTTTCTCCCCGCAGGCTGTCCGTACGTGTTCAATCGGGTCGAGGCCGCTAGCTTTTACCTGCTAGGCGATTTCCGAAAATCTTGGGCGCGGTGCCTTAACATCGCGGGCATTATGGACTTTCGGTTACATGACACGCGCCACGCGTCTGCAACCCGACTCGTCGACAATGGAACCCCCGAACAGGTGGTCAATGAGATCGCCGGATGGAAAACCAACATGCTCCGAACCTATTATCGTAGGGCTGGGAAAAAGTCGCTTTCGCTTGTACGTTTCCATCCCGGGAATAATCTCCAGGACCCCGAAAAGGGTACTCTTGGGGTACACTTCAGATTGGAAAAAGGGTCAAAAGAACTGATTTTGGTAGAAAAAGGGGGTTTGCAGGACAGTCGGTCCGGCTCATAACCCAAAGGTCTCAGGTTCAAATCCTGACCCCGCTACCATTTTCAAAGCACCTAGGGAGTCCTAGGTGCTTTTTTATTTCCAATCCAATTTGCTCATGGCATCAGGCTGTGTCAGGTATTTCCCGTTTTTTCGGATAGATTTGCGGATATACTTTGGTCTTCCTTTGCTCTCTTCCAGAATTTTGCCCAGATATTCGCCCAGTATGGATAGGCTCAAAAGATTAATCCCTCCGAAAAAAAGGATGAGGACAATAATGGTAGTGATTCCATGGGGAATTTCCGGCATCAGAATTTTGGAAATAATGCCGAATACAATCGCCAGAAAGGAAATCAGGGTTAATACCAATCCTGCGTAACTCAGAATTTCCAAAGGCACAAAGGTAAAGCTGAAGATCCCTTTTTTAGCCCACCAAATATTTTTTCGCCAGTTGTTGGTGGATACGCCGAACATGCGTTCCGGTCGGTAGAAGTTTACGCCGGTTTGTTTAAAGCCCACCCAGGCGCGCAATCCGCGTAGAAACTGTTCTTTTTCAGGTAAGGCGAGAATGTGTGTGATGACTTTTCGGTCCAAAAAAGAAAAATCACCGGCATCCAATGGAATGGTTATGTTGGACAGGTTTTTGAACAACCTGTAGAACTGATGATAAAACCAAATAAGAATGCGGTTTCCCTCGCGTTTATTTCGGACTCCATAGATGACTTCATATCCTAGTTTCCATTGCTGGTAAAATTGGGGAATGGTTTCTGGCGTGTCTTGTAAATCTCCTTCCAGCCAAATGACCGCATCTCCAGTAGCAATGCTGGAACCACTGATTAAGGCGGCCTGGGAGCCGAAATTGCGCGAGTGTTCGATGGCGATCACATGCGAATCTTGACCGGTGATTTGTTCCAGCACCTCATTCGAATTATCGGGACTGCCATCATTGACAAAGATGATTTCATAATCCACGTCCAAATCAGTAAACATTTTAGTTAAGCGTGTGTACATGAAAGGTATGGCCTGCCCATCCTTGTAACATGCGATGACGGCTGACAACTTTTCTGTTTTT
>JAYSRH010000514.1:0-6410 GCA_043721115.1 Fibrobacteria bacterium
ATTCGACCTTGCTCTCCCGTCTCTTGGGATCCTTTGCCATGCCGAATAGGATTGCTACAAGGTCCCGCACCGCTGTCACTTCCCCGACCAAGGGAATCATGCCGATGAAGGCATCGACGATAATCTGACTGACGGATTGCTTCTGGTTGAAGCCGCCCTTGGCCGTGCCCCAAATCCAATCCACGGCTTCAATGCCGAATGCAATTGCATCAGGTTGTTCTGGGCCGCGTTTGGACCCAGAGGCTAATGCATCTGCATCGGTTTTGGTGAAGTGAGCTATGTACGCAGGATTAGTGCCATCATCGACGATTTCATATGGCTTAGGTTCTGGGCCATAGCGAACGCGAATCGGCCTAGAGCGCATACCACGTATTTCCGCTTGACCGGAATCGTCTAAGTGACCGTGTAGCACACTCCCATCTTCCAATTCCACTTCATACTCCGCACCGGCAACGGGTACGTCATCGTGATACTGATGGTTTAGCTGAAGGACGGGAAACTTGAAAGTGATGGTATGTGTTTTGCCTGTGGCTAAACGAAAGGGTTTTAACGTTTTACCATCGAAGCCAACTTCGATTTCGTGATGATCTGCGTTATGAGCCATCGATTAAGGAGCCATTTCAAAAAAGATAGCCCGAAGTTTCATTTGAAATTATTGTAAGCAAGTTGGAGAATTCAAAACGGAAACACTGGCATTGGTATCAAATAATAAATGACCGATATTAGGATTGGTATTACAAATTATGTTTTTCAGTGTGGCAGTCACTCCTCCGGTTATGCGAATGCTTGTTCCTGTACCTGTGAGTTGAAAATCCGCAAGTTCAAAATTATCCTCGATGTTATATACCTGTGAAGTCCACATATTATCCGCGATATCTGTTCCATTATAATTTTCTAAAACAGAAACATTGTTAACCAAATCTCTACTGGCCAAAGCTCTGTCCGATCCCTCTCCAGCAAAGCCACCATTGATGGATATATTGGATTTAAAAATAAAGCAAAATCCAGTTGCTGGAACGTAAGTTCCCTCACCGACCCAGATTTGGCTTATACCCGGATATACTGTTTCGCGTACCAAAACTGTGCCGAGTTCTGGATACGCATCTGCCCAGGAACTTCCATCTCCAGCACCTTTTGCCCCTTTGCGGACAAATACCACCTTTGGCTGATACGTAATTTGCATTGAAATGCTGGTCCGGTTACCGGCAGCATCTTCAGCCTGAATATTCAGTGTTTGGGTGCCTTCCACTAGTGTTGGTGTAAAGGACCAATTGTTGGTGCCACTTGCCGAAACAAACGCAGCCGTACCAACTTGAAACTGAACAGAAAGCAGATTTCGATCATCGCCGGCTGTACCCGTAAATGGCTTGATGGTATTTATGATTTGTGCTGGTGTTGTCAGGTAATTTTTCATAACAAGCGTCGGTTTTTGCAAATCAATGGTCACTGTATTTGTGGACCAGGCGCTTGGATTTCCAGCGGCATCCATTTCTCGAACATTCAATGTGCGATCCCCATCAGTTGGATTGACTAGGGTGTAGGATGTGGAAGTGGGGCACGTGGCAATAGTCCCTCCATCCAACTGACATTGGAAAGAACCATTGCCGCCGCCTCCTGGAGTCCATGTCCACGTGGCCGTCTGCTTTGGGGATGGGGGCTTGGATAAAATGGGTGCGAATGGCGGTGTGGAATCCATTTGTACTGAAAGCATGGATTGGCCAACGATTCCAAAGCTATCCGTAGCGATGACTTTGATATCTACGGAGGAATTGTTCACAAGTGGGATGTCTTTTATAAACCAATTTCCGGAGCTATTTGATGCCAAGTTCGTTGCCAGCGTGCCTACAACACCTCCCACCGTGTACGTGATTTTTCGAATCGCACCGGGGCCTTGCGGAGTTGTCGAACTGCCGGTAATATCGATGGTGCTGAATCGAGTCAAATACGTTCCGGCGGTTTGCGGTGTTAAAAAGTTCACGGTCGGACCCTTTGTCGTTCTGATTTTTTTGGACACGATGGTTTCATTTCCCTCTGTGTCCCGCACATAGAATCGCACAATATATTCCTTTTCCTGATCGAATTTATAGGATACGGATTTAATGAGAGTTGCGGAACTATCCCATACGAGATTGCCGTCAAGATCCCATTTGAATTCTGTAACCACGCCATATTCTTGCGGGGCCACTACTGGTAAAAAAGTCAGGGTCTGGCCGACTTGGATGACCGTGTCCAGTTCAATAGTCATTTGAGGAGAATCTCGCTTTACAGTTACATCCGCACTGTCCCGCTTGCTGCTATCGGCTTGGCTTTGCGCATAGATTTTGACTGTTCCGGCTGCTACCGGCGTGACCTTTCCAGTAACATCTACTGCGGCGATGGTGGAATTGCTGGATATCCATTGGATTTTTTGGGTTAACGTGGAGGGGAGTACCGTTCCAGTTACGTTGCCGTTTGTCCCACCGATAAAAAGTTTAAGGGAACGCGGTGAAATGCTCACGGTCTCAGCATGCTCTAAAACGCGGACGATGACCTTCAGGCTATCTGACTTGGCAGGATTGGCTTCCGAGGTTGCTCTGACAAAGGTCACTCCTTGTGCCAACCCTTTGATGGTTCCATTCAATACGCTGACTTTGGTTTGATCTACCACGGAGTAAAGAACCTTTTGGTTGGCTTGAACGGGCAGGATGGTGGTCACCAGGTTTTCTACAGCGCCGCCTATAAATAGCGTTGTGGAATCTAAGGAGAAGGAAAGGCTTGTAACCACGACAGCATCAGAAACGATAATCCAAGTGGAATCGCGTATCGTATTATTTTGCTTGGAAACAACGTACAACTGCGTGCTGCCTTTTTGCAAACCTAATACGGTGCCTGAAGCAGTGACCGACGCAATTTTTCCATCCAGCACGATCCAGTTGACATCGCTACTAGCCGTCGATGGAGTCGCTTTAACCGTCAATTGACCGGATGCGCCAGCCACAGAAAGCAACAGCGTATCCGCTGAAAGCGCAATGCTTTCTGGAATATCAGGATTTGCGCTGATAATGATTGTGAACGGCATGATTTTGGTTGGATTCGATCGTAGTTTTGCGGATACAATGGCTGTGCCGCTTTTCAATGCCTTTAAATAATTGGCGCCTATTGTCAGGAGTTCTGGATGGTCCACTGTCCACTCCAACGTTTTGTCGGAAAGTTCTAAAGGCTTGATAACTAGCGTTGGGAGCGGGATAGAGTCGCCTTCGAGCATCTTGATGTCCTGACTGGCAGTGGTTAAGGACACACTTGGCGAGACAAATACAAACGTTTTACCCGTGGTATTGGTAGCACCATCAAAATGTTTTTCAACGCTATATGCCAATTTCCCAGCCAGGTACGCGGTGATGAAGATGACTGCCTTTCCTCCATCCCAACCGGCAACCACCAAATTTTAAAAGTCGGCGCGATTCAGGATTCGTCCATTGAATACAGTATCGATGAGATGGCCGTCTTCGGTTTTGAATACGATGATGGCGGAATCCAAGGCTTCGATACTGTCATATAGAGAAAGGAATGAAGCGGATTGCTTTGTAGGCGGGGACATAAGATTACAGGACCAGAACAACAGACCAAAAGCGGTCATGAGCAACGCCAGCATCCAGCTTTGGATCTTGTTTTTTGGTCCAAGAAGCATTGAATGGGAAGGACACGGACCATGCATGGTGGACTCCTGAGGGCGCAGTATTTTTAAATGAGACAGGTAAAAATTAGTTCAATCGAGGTTCAGCTAGTATGACAACGGTCACACCATGCCGAGCCGCACACACAAGCTAGGTAGCTAAACTCAACATAATTGTATAAAATCAAATTAGGCCTGTATAAAATCCGCATTATGCCTGCAATTTGGCGCAGTTGACCAGAATCGGCAAACGTGGTGAAAAATTGTTTTTGAGGAATGGCGTTAACTAAATCGGTTTTGGACCTATTATTATATTATTCTGGCAGTATTGAAAACGCAAAAAATCAATCAAAATCTAGGTAGTTATTTACTAATGAGGGTCACTATGAATTTCTTCAAAACATATTCCGCCATTGCCATTTTAACCGTGCTCGGGTTGCAAAACGGTCGTGCGCAGGAGTGGACTAAAGCTTACACGTCGCCATCGGCTAAGGGAAATTGCGCCGGTCTTAGTTCAGGGCTAAGCTCCGAATTTGCGGTGACACCACTGATTAGCCAGGCTATTTTTCCAACCGTCAAACCACTGCGTATTGACAAGATGGCTTTTTGGTTGAACTCGACTTCTGGCCAAGCGGATATTTACTTGTCTGAAAAAGGTGGGGCTGGGACTGCGGGCCGAGTGCTTTATTATGATGGCACCGCCAAGACTTTAACCTCTATCGGAACCATTCCAAATGTATACCTTGGTCATAACGAGCAGGGCGTGATTGGCATTGCATTGAATCCGAAAACGTTTGTTATCGATAACTTCTTGTACTTCATGTACTCTTTTGGTAAAAGTGCCAACCCTTCGGCAACAAACGGCTTCCGTATTTCCAGATTCAAAATGAACTTGACAACTAAAGTTTTGGATATTGCTTCGGAAAAAATATTGATTCAAATTCCCGCCGGTACAGCCAATCGGTGGCATACGGCTGGATCCATGCAGTTCGACAATTTCGGCAACCTGTACATCAATATTGGTGACAACGAGGCCGAAGCTAATGGACCAGCGAATACAGCTGATTTGAGAGGCGGCATTCTTCGCATCCATCCTGACGCCTCAACGGCCAAGGGGTACACCATTCCAGCCGGTAATTTTGGAGACTACTGGGCACAACAATGGCAAAAACAAGGACTTGCTGCCAGAGCGACAGCGTACCGAGACACTGCTATCGTGAAACCAGAGATATATATTAAAGGCAGCCGGAATCCATACGGTTCAGGTACGGATAAGAATCGCTTAGGCTGGATTGCTTGGTCTGAATGTGGTCCGGATGTTGAAGGGCAACGCGGGGAAGAATACAATATTACAAATCACCCCGCCTTTAGTGGTTGGCCATTCTGGGTTGGAAACGGTGTAAAGCAATTGGCATCTGCCAATGGATATGATGAACAAAATGAGCCAAAAACGGATTCCCTTTGGGCATTATTCAATCCAGCATCGAATCTTCCCGCTGTTCCTGTGAACAATTGGGCCAGTGCAACGGGATACGATACCTTGCCACCCATGCACCAACCCACCTATACACTACCAGCTGGATGCGCCCAAGGCGGAACCATCATTCGTTACGATGGAAGTATCAATAATCCTGGGAAAATGCCACCACAGCTTGACAATACTGTTATGTACACAGAACTTGGTGATAGAATTTTTGCGGTAAAATTCGACACCCTTACCGGGGCTAATGTTGGAGCGGTGGTAACTGTGTTTGGTGGCCTTTCAGTCGACAAAGCGGCGCCTAACCTTGGGAACTCCTTGGATTTTCAACAGGGGCCGGACGGCGCGCTTTATTCCGTAAACTGGGGCGAAGGCTGTTGCAATGGAGATCGAGGAGGAGTGCCCTCAGAGGGTATCGCGCGTATTACCTATAAAGGGACCTGCCAAGATCCCGGCTTGATTCCAGTAGCGGTCGAAAAGCAGCCCATTCGCACGGACGTGGACTGGTTGCGCATGGGAGCGAATTCCTTTTCCGTCACCGCTTATGGACCTCACGAAATCCAAATCAGGAATGCCCAAGGCCGCGTTTTGACTTCCCTAAAGGGCGAGGGTAAAATGGAGTATAAAATTCCGGCAACTTTGCCGAAAGCGTCCGTTTACTTCTTACAGGTGAAAACGAATCTTGGCACTGCCATTCGGGGATTCTTGAACCCTTAGAGTTTAGTTGAGGAAGAATTCGCCCAGCACGCGGATCATCATGCCGTGATCCTCGGAGCCGCACATTTCCCTTGCGGAGTGCATGGAGAGCATGGGATTGCCCACATCCACGGTGGGAATGCCCAGTGCGGCTGCTACATGGGGCCCAATCGTCGTACCACAAGCAAGATCCGTTCGATTCACAAAATCCTGGACAGGCACTCCGGCCCTGCGGCACCATCCTCTAAATAGAGCCGATGTTTCATCATTGGTCGCATAGCGCTGGTTGACATTGCCTTTGATGACAGGGCCCTGGTTGAGGAGTGGGTAATGATTGGGCTCATGCTTTTCCGGATAATTGGGATGCAGGGCATGGGCCATATCCGCGGATATAAGGTGGGACCGGGCTTGGATGGCCATAGCCTCTTCCCGGGTCTTACCCAGGGCGAGCAGGCAGCGTTCCAAAACCGCTGAGATGAGATTGGAATTCGCGCCTTGGGCGGAGGTACTGCCGACTTCCTCATTATCAAAGAGGGCCGCAACTTGTATTAGGGATGCGGAGGGCGCGACTCGGCTAAAGGC
>JAYSRH010000515.1:0-18568 GCA_043721115.1 Fibrobacteria bacterium
CAGAGTCTCCTTCATTTCCGCTCGCGGGACTATCATATCCAGCATGCCTTTTTCCAACAGGAACTCGGCTCTTTGGAATCCAGGCGGAAGGTTTTGCCGAATGGTTTCGCGAATCACTCTTTCCCCGGCAAATCCAATTAGCGCACCGGGCTCGGCGATATTGACATCCCCAAGCATGGCGAAGCTGGCAGTCACACCGCCTGTAGTGGGATTGGTCAGCACGGCAAAGTAAGGAATACGCGCCTGTGACAACTGTGCGATTAAGGCCGAGGTTTTTCCCATTTGCATGAGGGACAAGACACCCTCTTGCATGCGAGCGCCGCCAGATGCCGTAACTACAATAGCGGGAATTTTCTGTTCCAAGGCACGCTTGAGCACCCGAGCGATTTTCTCGCCCTCCACCGAACCCATGGAGCCGCCGATAAAGCGGAAATCCATAACTGCCAGGCTAACCTTGATGCCTTTGATTTCACCTTGGCCGGACACCACGCCGGAAAAGGCGCCCGTATTCTTCTCAGCATCGTGCAAGCTGTCCTTGTATTTCTTCTTGGCGGAAAACTTAAGAGGATCGATGGACTTGAGGTTGGCATCCAAAACCTGCCATGTACCTTCGTCAATTAGGAGCTTAACATAGTCGTTCGCGCCGATGCGAAAGTGAAATCCGCAATGTTCGCAAACATACCGATTGGCAGCCAATTCTTTTCGATAAAGGATTTCTTTGCAGCCGTCGCATTTGACCCATAGATCGACGGGCGTATCCCTCTTGATGAGGGTGCCGATGCCGGATTTTGCCTTGCGGAACCATTCCATTAGCTAGCTTGCCGGTCCTTTGAAAACGAGGGGCAATCCAAGATAGCCAAACCGAAAAAGGCTGTCACCTTAGCTGGAAAGTGGCCTTCTCGTGCTATTTTCCCAACATTAACTTCCACTTTGAGATTTTGGAACCGGGTAATCGAGTGTGAAATTCTAAAAAATCACCTTCGCGCCGAAAGATTTTTTTAACTAGGATTCGGGAGGAAATACATGTCGAAAAACGTCAGTCGAGAGGGCCGAAGACTCGAAGCCTTGCTGGCGGGTTTGCTATTCCTTAGCTTTTTTCTGCCGTGGGTGTACTCCATGGGCGTTCCCGTTCCAGCGCATCAGATACGTGATCGCTTAGCAGGACCGCATCGTTTGGTTTCGGTATTTACATCTGGCTCTCGACTATCACGAGATTATTCCCTGGCGCTATATCTGTATGCCATTCCCATTTGGGCAATGGTCATTTTGATTCTTTTGTTTTTAAGGCGCTTCCAAGCCTGGGCGGCCTTTCTAGCTGGGGCGATTTCAGTAGGCGCTTTTATTTTTCTGCGCGGGGAGGTGGACAGCTACCCCATGCACCGCTTGGCCGCGGGAGCATACTTAGCCCTAGCCTCCGGCTTGGGACTGGCAGTCTTGCCTCTTTTTCGATTAGGCACCGGAGCCAAGCGAGGCTAATACCAAAGCTTTTTTTAAGTCAGGTTATATTGAATAATAGGTATTTGAATAGAAGGAATATCACCTATATGAATAGTACCTCTCCGCATCGCATGCAAAAACATCTGCACCGGTTTTTCTGGAATATTTTATGCGTAGTGGTTTTCGCCAACGCGCAATCTCCCGCCTTGCGCTTGCAGTCCGCATTGGAAAAAATCATGGGCCCGATCGATACTACCGGTCTCACAAATCCCAAGCCATTGCATATCGCCTGGGTTTACAGACGCCGCCCGAAGCAGCAGACAGCCATAATTTTGATGCGCAGATGAATATTTGGAAAAGCGCTGACATCGTAGTCTTTAATTTTCGATTCGGCCTTCACAAAATATTAAGCGATTCCCAGTATGTGGATCTGGATGCCTATCTCGACCGAGGCAAAGCGTTAATTCCCATTCACGTGGGAGTAGCTTTGCAAGATGAGGCGCCTAAGCGCTATGCACCCTATATCGGCCTCAGTTGGCAATGGGCAAACACCGGAATCATAAATTCTACGGATCGATCCGGAGAAATGATTTATACCCGACGCCCCAATCATCCCTTAGCTGTTAACCTGCCGGATACCATGCACTTGACGGAAGAAACCTATTTCAATCTGTACGGCGACACGGCCCAGATTCAAATCCTCAACACCTCGCTTGAGAGTACCGGAGCGGGTATGGTAGCCGTACCCGTGATGTGGACCAAGTTGTCCCGTAATGGAAAAGTGTTTGCTTCCGGGGCTGGTCATTTTACCACTACCCACAACGATGCCTACTTCCGTCTGCTTCTGCTGCGGGGCATGGCATGGGCTTCGGGTGAAAAATTCGAACGCTTTCGAAGCTTGGTCACTTTAAATGCTAATGTGAAAAATGATGTCGTGAACCTAAAGCACCGAACGCAAAAATCGACTGTTGGTAAAAAATCAGTGCCTGGGTTGTCGTCGGAAGTTGCTTTCCGCCACGCGCAGAAAAAGTACGGCATAAGCGGTCGATTCACGCCTTGATGCCTGGAATTTTTACGTGCGATTCAAGGACAGCAAAGCCCGCAGCGGTTGACCAATGCCACGGTACGCTGCATAAAAGGCACAAAGGATTCCCAATGCAAAGGATCCTCCCAGGCAAACGTATAAGATGCGCAAGTCCGGTACCCAAGGCACCTGCCAGATAACCTGGTTGATAGCCAAGGTTGCGACGAGGCTCAGTCCGTAACCGGTAAGACCCGCCGCCAGGCACAGGCCGGAATAATGCATCAGGAAAAGCCGCATTAATTTAGCGCGGGGTTCACCCAGATCGCGTAGCAACAGAATAGTTTTAAGGTTCTCGGAGACCAGCGCTTCCACGATAAGCCACAGGATGGTCAAACCGATCAATAAGGCAAATCCGGAAAGAAACCGAACTAACCAAACGAGCTTGTCCAAACTATCAATAGTGCGTCGGATCACATCTTTTAGATTGAGCAATGTGACATTTGGAAAAGCTTCGCTTACCTGGGCCTGGAAGGCTTCAGCCTCGGCTATCGGTATCCCATTCACCGTTCCAAGAAAAGTTTTCGGAGCGTCGTCCAAGGCACCGGGTTGGAACAACACAAAAAAGTTGGGCTGAAAGGAAGCCCAGCGAACCTGGCGAAAACTGGTAATATGGCCTTGCACTTCCACACCCTGAACGTCAAAACAAAGCGTGTCGCCCAGCTTGAGACGGAGACGCTTGGCAAAATCCTTCTCTATGCTAAGCTCAGGCAATTTTCCTTCCTGAACGGATCCTTTCCACCAAAAGCCGGAGACCAATTTCTCCGCATCAGAAAGTGTGTCCCGGTAACTCAAGTTGAATCCACGATTGCGGAATTGCCTACGGTTGCGGTCCTCCAAGGTTTCCTGACCGGACTTGGATTTTTCCTCCGCATCTGCATTCGCGTCCCGCTTGAACGGAATGCCATTGACTTTTTCCAAGCGCGCCCGAATCATGGGCGAGGGCTGCGCAAACGTCTGCCCACGGATACGGATAAGGTCCGTAAGTCCAGGCAGCTGTTCTTCTTGGATGTCGAACAGAAAAAGTTGGGGAATGATGCGTCCCTTGGGCACGCTGATTTCATTCAAGATGAGGCTTTGCAATTGAGGAATAAGCGTCAACGAGAAGGCCACAAAACCCAAGGCCGAAAAGGCCAAAAGGGATTTTTCCCGACCCCAGCGAATGGACCCAAGCACAATGCGTATGGCATATCCAAACGTGGATCGCATGCTCCACAATGCGGCAAACAAGGCCCATCCCAAACCGCCCAAAAGCAAAAAGGCCACCACCATAGAACCCACGGAAAGCGCACTCAAGGTCCATGAATGACTATTGCTCATGGCAAAGGCAAAGAAAAATCCGCTCTGGGCCAGACCCATTCCCAGCCGAGGCCAAAGCCCCAGCGGCGCACTTTCCAGTGGCTTGAGCAATGTAGCTGGAGGAATTTTACCTAATCCCGCCAATGCAGAAATGCCAAAGAGCAGCGATGTAGAAATCGCCATGAAAACTCCTAGCCAAAGAGTGCTCATCGGCAACGCAGAGGGAATGGTCACTTGATACAGGCGTGCAATGACTATGGGCAAGCCCTGGGCCCAAAAAGCGGCCAGCAACATGCCGGTTACGGCAGCCAGTGTCGCGAGAAACAGGTTCTGGGCCAGATAAAGGGAAAGGATTCTGGCTCGTCTGGCTCCAAGTACAGTCAGCACAGCTACGGTTTTTCGCTCTCCTACCAAGTGGTTTCGGAAAAAAAAGGCCGCACCCACGGCGGCCAAAAGAAAGGACGAAAGGCTTAGCAGTTTAAGGAAAGCAGTCACCATTTGAAAGCTGCGGCCCAGGTCCGATCCGGATTCCGTATACTCCGTAATCTCGATTTCCGGATCCGGGAGCGCGACATTCAAAGCCACCCGAAGCGCCTGAGTATCGGTTCCCGGAGGCAGTAGATAGAATCGGTAGCGGAAAATGCGACTGCCCTTTTGGTCGAGCCCAGTAGCTGCCATGTCCGTTATGGGAATGTAGACGCGGCTGCCCATCTCCCAAAACTCGAAACTCCCACCTGGGCGATGGCTGTACTCATCCTTGATGACAAAGTTCTGATTGCCCAAACGAACCGTATCCCCCACGCTCACTTTGAGCGCCAGAAACAATTCCTTGGGAAAGAGTATTTCGCCAGTCTGCAAATCCGCAATCCGACCGGACCAATGATTAGGTTTTGCAACTGAACCTGCAGCTGCGCTGGCAAAAGTAAAGCCACCAACCAAGGGGTATGTCGTGGAAACCGCTTTCACCTGAACCAGTCGGCTGGTGTTTGCGCCTTCGTGTGAGCGGGCGCGCAGCATGGAAAGAAACCCCCATACCTCCGCGCTACGGGCACCTTGCGGCAAGTGATCCTTCAGGATTTGTTCTTCCGAATCCGTTAAAGGTCTGCGCAATTGGATGCGTAGTTCTCCTTCCAATAATTCCTTAGACTGGGACTGAATCTCGGCTTGAAAATTCTTGGAAAGACCGTCGACGACTAAAAATACCGAAAGCCCCAAGGCATAAATAGCCACAAAGGCGATCCAATTTCCCCGACGGTGTTTGAGCAAACGGAGAAACAGCGGCATGATGATTGAACCCTTGGTTCTTTAGCTGAATCGGCCCAAATGCAAGGTCTTGATTTCCGAACAACGACCCGCCAACTCGCGATTGTGCGTGACGATCACGGCGGTCAGTCCCTCCTCGGCGATTATCGAAAAAATCAGGGTTTCCACCTCCTGGGCAGTGGTTTCGTCGAGATTGCCGGTGGGTTCATCGGCAAAGAGGATTTGAGGCTTGCTGGCCAAAGCCCGGGCGATGGCGACGCGCTGTTGTTCGCCGCCGGAGAGTTGATGGGGATAGTGATGGCCACGCGAGGCGAGTCCAACACGATCCAGCAGGGATTCCGCACGGACACGACTTTGTTTTTCACCTTGTATTTCCATGGGCAAGGCCACATTTTCCTTAGCCGTCAAGGAAGGCACCAGATGGTATTCCTGAAATATGATGCCCATGGAACGTCCACGCCACCGCGCAAGGGCATCGACACTTAAAGCGCCCAAGTCCTGGCCCTGAAAAGCGATCTGACCTGTATCGGGTTGTTCCAGGCCCGCCAATAGACTGAGCAAAGTGGTTTTTCCGCTGCCCGACTGGCCTAAAATAGCCACGCTCGCGCCGGCCTCGATATCCATATTGAGGCCGTGCAGCACCTGAGTGGAGCCATAGGTTTTAGATAGATTGCGGGCGGAAAGTAGAATGGTCAATCGGTTTCCCGGAAAACGGGTGGCAGACGTTAGGTGACCCTTAAAATACAAAACCCCGACTCATTGCTGCGTCGGGGTTCTGTGAGGAATAGAAAAACTAGGATTCTCAGGCGGTTACACCGCCCAAGCAGAAATCACGCATTTGCATAGGCTGGCGACTTGGTGCCTGTGCTAGTGGTGGTGTTTTTATTGGCATTATTTTTTTTCACCCAGAAAAGCAACACAGTAAACAGGACAACCAACAAAGCGGGAAAGATAACCATGGTGCCTAAGGTCGCTTGGCCAGCTGCCAATTCAAGATTGTCACCGGTTAAGCCTTTGGCGGCAGCGGCAGCCTTGTCCCCATCGATCCATCCACCGATAATCGGCTGAAAAATAGAGGAGGAAAACATCCCCACGGCTCCAATGACGGACATGCCGATAGCCCCACTTTTAGGAATTTTGTCGGCGATAAAACCAATCATATTGGGCCAGAAATAAGCAATTCCAAGCGCATAGATGATTGCAGCTGCATAGGCACCTGCTCCAGTCTGTGTGCTGAAAAGGTATACACCAATGGTGCCCAAAATGGCTGAACCAAGCAATACGCCGGTTTGATCAAACTTTCCAACCATGCTGCCGCCAAAAAAGCGAGCTACAGCCATCAAGCCGGTGACCAAGGCCAAAATGAGCATGGGTTGTGCGCCGCTCTTGGACAAAATTAGGCCGACCCATTGCTGTGGGCCAAATTCTGAAATGGCGGTCATCGACATGCAAACGAACATGAAAAGAAACATTGGCGAAAACATGGCCTTAACATTGGTAGCCAAGGAGTTCGCTTCCAAGAGTTTCGATTTTGGAAAGGTCTGCCCGAAAAAGAGCAATGCATAGGCAATTGTGGGGACGAGAATGACAGCGATTTGGGCTTGCCAAGCAAGGTTCAAATCCGTCATGAATTTGGAAACCAGAGCGCCGATAACAATTCCTCCCGGGAACCACATATGGAACCGGTTCATCTTAGAGCTCATTTCAACACCTTCATAAGCGTCAGCGATCATTGGATTGCAAGCCGCTTCCGTACAGCCATTTCCAAGGCCGATTAGAAAGGTGGAGACTAGCAAGCCTATGTAGCTGCTGGCAAATAGCGTTAATAGGATTCCCAATGTATGGGCTAAAAAAGCAAACTGCATGATTTTCTTAGGTCCGACGGAATGGTAAAGGAGGCCACCGATGAGCATGGAAAGGGGAAAGCCTAAAAACCACATGCTATTAATGAAGCCCAATTGATGGGCCGTGAAATTCAATTCCCTCCCCAACTGGCCCAAAATGCCAGCACGTATGCTGAAAGAGAATGCTGTGGTAATCAAGGCAAAACAGCTGGCGTAGAATAGTCTGTTTTTATTTTCCATTTGTATTCCTTCTCCCTTAAAAATGAAAGTTTGAGAACAGTAAAGTTAATGCATCTGGGGAGAATGTTCTAGGTCTGGGCAGGGTAAAATTGATTTTTAGTGCATATCCGGTTTTTCAAATTCGATAAAATCGCTAGATCTTGAATAATCAAACCTGGTCTAAAACAAAAAAGACCCACTTTTCGCAAATTGGAAAAGTGGGTCCTAGCTCTAACCAAGAGGCAGTATCAACCTTCGAACTTGATAACCTTATAACCACCTTGGGTTTTGAAGTACAAGGCAATGATGATGTAAATACCCGCCATGGCCAATGGAATAAATGAATCCGCAGCCAACGTTTTTCGATCACCGGTTTGATCTGCGGTGATGATAGCTTGTTGGGCAGGCGTCTTCTCAGTGGCTGCCTTTGCATCACCCAGCTTTTTTCCATCAATCGCATAGACTTCTGACAGGAACAGGAACTTGGAGGGCTTTTCCGCTTTTACTTCAGAGTAAACGGCGGCATCCGTTCGGTTCAAAGCTTCCGAGGCAAAACGATCTTTGGAATATCCAAGGCCAGGTCCACCGATAAGACCGGCGGAAAGCATGCCAATACCACCCATAATGGAAATGGCGATGGCGCCACTGCGTGGGAACCGATCCGAGGCCACGGCCAGCATAGTGGGCCAGAAAAAGGTCTTGCCTAATGCATAGATTCCCAAGGCAAGCATAGCCATGCCAAAGGAGGCCATGCCGCTCGAAAGTCGTAAGCCTATCATTGCGGTTATGGCACTAATGATTAGAAGACCAATGGGAGATACCTTTAGATTTTTCTCGATGAAGTGCACGCAGAACCGGAGTCCGAACATAATAGCTGAAGTCCAAATGAACAGATATTTACCCTGTTCCGAAGTGAACAAGTTTCCGGTAATGTTTTGAATCCATCCATCGGTTCCCAGTTCCACAGCACCGACCAATAGGTGAGCGATGAAGAGGCCGAACAGAAGGAATGAACCAACTGAAAATTTGGTCAAGACTCCAACGGCCACCATGAGCGCACCGGAAATCCCATAGGCAGCCCATTGCGGCAAGCCCAAATTGGTCGAGAAGAAGATGGAAAGCAGATAGCAGACAACCAAAGCGCCCACCAGTCCGACATCCTTAAGCATTTCACCAATGCTAGCGCCCTTTTCCGAAGCTTCGGATTTAGGGAATTTCTGGCCCAAGAACATAAGGCCATAGCCAAGGGTCGGTAATAAGTAGAGGGCGAGTTGGATTTTCCAGCCAACTTGCATTTTGTCATCCAAGATCCAGCCGACTAAGGCACCCAAAACCATGCCTAAGGGCCAACTGGCATGGAGGATGTTCAAATAATGAGCGCGGTTTTTGGGGAATAGCGTGGCTACCAACGGATTGGCAACGGCTTCCAATGTGCCGTTCGCAAAGGCGAACATGAACATGCCCCAAGTGAGAAATTTAGCTGCATTATCAGGCGTGGTAGCCATGAAGGTGACCACTGCCGAAGCCATATGCAAGACAAATGCCGCAGCGACCAGCTTTCCGTAACCAATTTTGTCGGCGATTACACCGCCGATAATGATACCGAAACAAAATCCAGTAAAGCCTGCGCCGCCAATGGCTCCCAGCTGTAAGCCAGTAAATCCGAACTCGCGGCCCCAATTGTCAAATATTCCGCCTCTAAGGGCAAAACCCACGCCTGCCGCTAGAATAGCAACGAAGCCGGCAAACAAAAGTCTACTTGCATTGGGTGCGATACCCTCTGATTTAATTGACATTAATCATCCTGGTTAGAATTAAAGTTTCGATTTCAGGCACTAGGCGGAATAATTTAAGCCAATCGACCGTTTTCGTCTGCATGAATTTTTGAAATTTCCCATCACCATTGGATGATTCAAGTCGAAAGCGCGAAATTAGGGACGAAAGCGGCGTTTTTCCCGTTCGTTTTTATTCGGGCCATTAAAAGGTGAAGTGCGTTAGTATGATTTTGGTGCCCATTCATGAATCTATTTTTTTGGATTGGTGCGACTCTGATGGAATTCGGAATGGCCGACAGGAACAGGAACTTCCAGTTTGGGTTTTAGATCATCGAAAAGGTGTTCCGCTATCCGCATATGACCACGTGCGTTTGGATGAAGCCCATCTGCTTGATTGAGATCAGGCTCACCTGCCACCCCTTCCAATAGAAAGCCGAGCAAAGGTATCTGGTATTTGGCGGCCAGGATTGGGAAAATTTTTTCAAATGTTTTCGAGTATTCTATTCCGTAATTGGGAGGCACTTTAAGTCCGGCAAGGATAACGGGCCAATGCTCTAAACGACAATAATTCAAGACAGCTTCCAGATTTTTCTGTGTCGCATCTGGTTTAACCCCTCTCAGGCCGTCGTTCGATCCCAAGGTGAGTAGGATGAGATCTGGATGGCTCTTCGCATACCATTTTAACCGACGCACACCACTCGCTGAAGTGCTTCCACTTGAACCGCCATTGAGCACTTGGAAACGATCCTGCCATTGGTTGAGGCGAGCTTCTAACTGTGCGGGAAAGGCTTCTCCCTTTTCAACGCCATAGCCTTCGGTAAGACTATCGCCGAGGATCAGAATTTTATACCGTTTTCCCGCCACACCTTGAGCGAAAAGGGCCCAAATTGAGGAAAGCATCAAAATGGACACCCATATAGTGCTTTTTCGAGTTAAAAGTGGGACTCTACTCATCCATTTTAGCCAAATCATGCGCAAAGGTTGTTCATTTCGCTGAAAATCAGTATAAATATACAGGATATACATTAGCACGGAGGTTCTTTTGAAAAATAATGCGAAATCGTTACTGGGGCTTGTTCTCATAGCTGGGCTGACATGGGCCGTGGCAGGCGGCATAAAATCTGATAAAAAAACGCCCGCTGCCATAGAAAAAAACGCCATCTCGGCCAGCGAAAATGACCATTGCCAACGACCGACTGCGGAGTGCCCTAAAAACATGGGCGCAGGAGAGGAAACTTCTGAAGTAGAGTCCAATAGCATGGATGGCCAAGGCATGCATTCCGCTGCAGATTGTCCGAAGGGAGCCAAGTGCCCTAAAGAAATGCATGATGCCAAGTCCGGTCAATGTTGCCGAAAACATTCTGGCAGTGAGTCTAAATCAGCCCATGTCCATGGAACTACGGGCACGCCTGAAGGTAAACCGGTGGAAGCCGTTAAAGCCAAAGAGCCGGCTGCCAAATAACCCTTCCCGTCCGGTCAATGTCCGGAGAAATACCACCACGTAAACAGGGCTAAGGCGATCCGGTACCAGCCGAAGCCCTGTAGGCTGTGATTAGCCAAGAATTTTATAAAGTAGCGAACCGCGAACCATGCGGATACCAGCGAAACAAAAAAGCCCAAGGCAAATAATGGAACATCCGCTGCGACCAGAAAAGCACGACTCTTGAATAGATCATATCCCGTCGCCGCAAACATAATGGGCACGGCCGCGAGAAAAGAATATTCCGCCGTGGTCTTTCGATCGACTTTCATAAGCATACCACCAATGATGGTGGAACCGGACCGGGACATTCCGGGCCAAAGCGAGAGACACTGAAAGAAGCCGATGGTAAGGGCTTGTCGCCAGCCCAAAGAATCAAGTGTTGTCATCTCGGGTTTGGGTCGATAGTACTCCACTAAGATTAGTCCCAAACCGCCCAAGGCTAAACCGATTGCCACAGTCATGGGAGAAAACAAATGCTCTTTTATATACCCATGGGCTAGCTTGCCTGCGATCAGGGCAGGAGCCGTGGTCAACATGAGCAAACCCAGTCCACGCCATCCCGTTAGGGCTGTTGCTGCTGCAAGATTTTTGTTACCAGACACGTTGCCCTGAGTCACAGTCTTCCCTTGGCCAGGTATAAGGCTCAGAAATCGACGCCAGTAGACTCCCACTACCGCCAAAACAGCACCCAGCTGAATGAAAACTTCAAAGGCATCCACCCGTGGTCCTGTAAATCCAAGCAGGTGACCGGCAATAATCATGTGACCGGTAGAGGAAACCGGTATGAATTCTGTCAAGCCTTCCAATAAGCCAATTACAATCGCTATTCCGTACATGGGGAGCAAAATTAATTTAAATGCGCTCGGCTCATTGGATACAGACAACTATCCGTTTACCTTGGGCATTTTTCCATGGCTGCAGCTAGGACAATAGCCTGGAAAACTTGATTTTTGTTACTATTGTCAGAATACCAACAGATCGGCATTTACATTTGAATTCACCCGAGCATATTTATCGTTCCCTCTTCCCATCTGGTTCGAAATCCCAAAAAGGGAAGGATCAGCCCTTGGGTGAAAGACTGGATGCGCTTTACCAAAGTCGCAAAGATTTTGAGGAAATGCCCACTACGGAAATACCTATTTCCATGCTGATGGCATTGGACAAACTCTCCCAGTCCAAAGCCGCTCCGGAATTGATCTTTCCTCAACCATCTGATTCAGCACCCGTAGTTGCCGAGTCCTCGACACCACGCCGAAAAAGCCCGTTAGCCGTAACGGATCTCAGCGGGCACTTGAAGCGCGTTGCCGCTTACGCAAGACTTTTGGCCATCAAAGTGGGCATGGACGAAAAGGAAGCGGATTTCGTCAAACAAATTTCACCCATGCATGATATCGGTAAATGGGCCATTCCGGACGACATCCTCCACAAACCCAGCGCGTTGACACCGGATGAGTGGGAGATCATGAAAACCCATACCTCAATGGGCTATGAAATGCTCAAAGATTCCAAGCTCGATGTCTTACGCATGGGTGCTTTGGTAGCTATTCAACATCAGGAAAAATTCGACGGCACGGGTTATCCCAAAGGGCTAAAAGGTGAAGATATTCACATTTACAGCCGCATCACCACCGTGGCGGATGTCTTCGATGCCTTGGGCAGCGTGCGTACCTATAAAGATGCGTGGCCGGTCGATGACATCATCCAGTACTTCCAACAAGGTCGTAGCACCCATTTCGATCCCAATTTAGTGGATTTGCTTTTGACTAATTTGGAAGAATTTATTGCCATCCGTTCTGCCTTCCCTGGGCCGGAACGGGAAAGTACTACTACAGGTTGATTGCAGCCGGGATCCACCCGGGTCTAGGCTTCGGAACCTTTGAGCAGCGCTTGTACTTGGTTGATCAATGCGTTCAAGCGGAACGGTTTCTGCAAAAAAACGATCTCCGGCATCTCCAGGTATTTATGAATGGAGGCATTGCTGGATCCAGTGTAGCCAGACATAAAAATCACTTTCACGCGAGGATAATCGACCCGCAGCCTATCCACCATTTCCGACCCATTCATGTGCGGCATGACCACATCGGTCAAAATGAGATCCACCACGACACCGGTGCTCCGCAACAGCTCGATAGCATCCAAACCTTGGCAGGCTTCCAAGACCTTATACCCTTTGATCTCAAGCAATTCACGGATGAGACCACGCAACATGTCCTCGTCTTCGACGAGCAGTATTGTATACATGGCCAAGGCATATCCAGTTGTGAAGTTTAACTTGAATTATACTCCCCTTTGGACCTTGCTGCTCTGGAAAAAGGAACCAACCCTATGCGAAGCGAAGTCCGTTCAATCCAGCTCCAACAATTTATAGGATAGCAAGGAGTCCGAGGTTGTTTCGGCGCGAAAATGCGTAGTGCCCAAAACCCGACCGGTTTCCGTTTCTACGCGCACGGACCATGCGCCCGGAGCCAAATTGCGCTTAAAGGTAAAGCCTCTGAATCCCTCTTTACGGCCACCACGGATGGGAAAGCCGATACGGGACACTTCCACCCAGGCGCCCGATTTAGGATCCTTGTAGAGCCAACGATGGTACAGGTTGCATGCAATACCTTGCGGTAGGAAAACGGATGTGAAACAAAAAATCTTTTCCCCAGGAAGTTGACGCACTCTACTTTCCGAGCGCCTCCAGAAAAAGAAGGATTTCGGCTTCTCAATTTTCGCTACATAGGAATATTCTTTTTTTTCCAAACCACGGCAGATTGCCATTTCCTTCTTTACAAGAGGTACAGGAGGAATGGCATTAAAGGTATAAAGGAGAATAAGCAAAACTGCCATCAGGTACGTAGGCCATAAAGAACCTTCCGCTTTCGGCGACAGCAGTTTCAGTGCATAGACGAGCATCACTCCCAACGCTGTGCTCAGAAAAAACCAGATGGGATGCAAACTCCGAAACAAATGTGGTAATGCAAAATTGAGAAAGAGAATGACGCAAACTCCGAATAACGTCCATGTCAAGGTAAACCGATGATAGTGGTTTTCCAGGAATTCATTTAGGCCCAACAAAAGTACCAAGCCGATTACCAGTAAGAAGCCAGGCAAATAGCTAGAGCTCAGGAAATAAAAAATGGCCAAGGCGCTGAACATGCTTCCAAAACAAAATTGCAGGGCAAACGCCGGGCCATCGGCTTGAGCCCAATGTAGAACAGCTTTAATCTTTTGCTTGAAATCCTGATCACCTCGTCCTGGTAAGTCCTTAATTGCGCCTGAAGGTTGGAAAGGATTATTCTGAGCCGGGTTCCGACGGCCCATCACAATTAATAGGATGGCCGCGACCACTAAATATCCAAGCAGGATAAAAAGATCCACAGAGGTGATCGATTTCCCCAATGTGATGGCGTCCCATAAAAAACCGCCAAAAAAGGCAATCGCAGGAAAGGCTATTTTAAAGCGAGTCGCTATGGGCTGTAGTGGCAATGCCATTTGCGTGCAACTTTCTGGTAGGTATCAAAAATTATAACTTTCCAGGCTGGAAATGAGCCCCAAACCGTGGTGTTCATTTCGATTTTCGCCCACTGATTCAACGGACGTCCACCCCAATTCCTGGATTCCCATGCCACTCAAGCCCTTTCACCAAATCGCCGGACTTCCTCCCAAACCGCAGTTTTTGCTTAAAGACCATGCCGGCCGTGAATATGGCGTCATTGAACATTATGAAACCGACCGGGCCAAGGCCACCAACCATACTCTTCTGGAATTTTTCTCCTTTGATCCAAATAGCGCCACTTCCATTTTGAAAGATCGGCCAAAAATCTGGCTCGATGTCGACAAGTGGAAAGTGCTCGAAGGTCACGGCAAAAATCTGCCCGATTTGGATTTTGAAGCCGGGCTCAACGCCTATCTGCAGACTTTCACTGAAACAGAACGCGACTTGCGTCGGGAACGTGCCAGGCTGGCCCGCTTTTCAGACGTCATTCGACTGGCGGAAGAGGATTTTACCATCGCCTATCAGGAAATGTTTCCTGGAGAACTGGAACATGAGGATTTTCCCGCTGTAACCATCGGCGGAAAACATTTTATTGTCGATGACCAGTACGGCATTCGGCCGGGAGATTTCCGAAACCAAGTCACCTTGGTATTTGTCGCCGACCCAAAACGAAAGACCAAGGTCGAGCCAGACACATCCACTATGCAATCGGCACTGCTTTGCAATTGGATCTTTCGCGAAGGGTATGAAATCGTGCATACAGCCCTGGACGAAGGACAATGTCATGAGGCCATCCGGGCTTTGGTGGAAAATCCGGAATTGGAAAAAATTTATCGTGAACGACTGCTTAAAATGCGCAGGGAGGGCGTGTTGCTTGGGGTTAAAGCCAAACCCTATACGGCACGGCAAGGGGAGGCGCTTAGTTAACTGGACTATTAAAAACCGGAATTTGCTCTTTGTAAAGGAGTTGGTTTCCCGCTGCAATGCTTACCACTAGAATGCCCGACACTCTCTGGTTATTTTTTAAGTTGATTTTGATTCCATTCCCATTCGAATAACGTTTCTCAAAAACACACACGCCTTTGAGGGTATGCAATGAAATATTCAATGCCCTCCCGAGCTTGTCATTCACTTGAATTGTAAGGACCTGCGGGTTATTAAGGGTCGTAACGGAAATTTTGGAATTTAGCACATTTTTCTGGCCCCTATTTTCCCTGACGTTCACCATAGTGGAATCCGGGAAATCAAACCAAGCCAAAGCGGCACTGCGGCCCGAAGACACATACAGGTGTTTTTCATCAGGACTGAGTAGAATATATTCCACCCCTGTAATTCCTTCGACACCGTCATAGCCGTTTCGGGAATATCCGCCCAAGGTGAGATCCCCGTTTTCGGGATTTCTGTGAAACCAACTCAAGCTGTGGGCTTGGTAAGAGCCTACAAAAACGAATTTGCCATTCTGGGAAATGGCCACGGCACTGGCTCCCATCAGGGGATCGATATCTCCAGGGGGAAAGCGGAATAGATTTTTAAAAGTAAGCGCACCGGTAATCGGTGACCTAGAAAACCAGGCAATGGCTTTGTCCGAATATCCGGCTACATACAAATAGGAATTGTCAGCCGAAAGTTTGATGTCCTGCACGCCATCCAAACCGTCCACGCCTGCCTGATTATCTGTGACACTGCTTGCAAAGGTTAAACCTCCGGTCTGAGCATTCCGCCGAAAACACAGAATGCTATTGCCCACGTGATTGCCGACATACACAAACTGCCCATCCTTGCTCACCGTTATTGGCCTTGGATCTTTCAGCCCAGGGATGCTATCCTTGGTGCTTTCTAAATGCCCAGCATACGTCAAACTTTCATTACCTACATTTCTGGTAAACCAGAAAACGGCATTGCCCTCGGAAGCCGTTGCGAAGACCTGTGCCCCATCTGCGCTTATGACAAGGTTTCTGACCGCGGCTAGCGCGGGCAAAGTATCCTTAATCCTGCCAATCGATCCGGAAAACTTTAAACTGTTCGTTAAGGTATCTCGGTTAAACCAGAGAACGTTGTGGGAGAGAAAGCCACCTGCATAAATGGTGGAACCATCGGGTGACAATGCAACAGATTTGGGCTGCCCCAAACCATCACTTAAAAACTCACCGCTTCTTATAAGCCCTTCAAAACTCAAATTGCCTGTTTTGGAATCACGGCTAAACCAGGAAATTGCGGAACCGTCTGAAGCGGATGCATACAACGTTTTACCGTTTGGAGTAAAAACAATTCCATGCGCGCCCCTTAAACCGTTTGTGCCTGCATTTACAGTGGAGATAAAACCTTTGAAGTTGAGTGGCCCAGCGTAGGTTTTTTGGAAATAGCCCAAAACAAGCAGGAATAGAATCAAACTTATGTGGAAATTTTTTCTCATATTCACGATCCATCTTTGATACGTATTCGATCAAAAGGTAAATAGATTTCCCAAACCTTACCCAAGTTGGGAGTTGCCATTGGAAAAAGGCGATACGATTAGGTAACTGCTTCCAATTATTCCTAAATTACCCAATTATGCAGCAATACAATTACCTCGATCCTTTTCCACTTGGTTCTGACGCTACGCCATACAGGCTCATCACGAGCGAACATATTGCTCTGGAACATTTCAATGATAAAGAGGTGCTTCGTGTCGACCCAGAAGCCTTGACAATACTCGCCCAAGCGGCGTTAGCGGATGTCAATTTCCTGTTGCGACCCGCGCATTTGTCCAAACTTCGCGCTATTCTAGACGATCCGGAAGCGTCTGAAAACGATTGCTTTGTCGCCGAAACCCTGCTCAAGAATGCGGTCATTGCAGCGCGAGGCCAGCTCCCTTCCTGTCAAGACACGGGGACAGCCATTGTAATAGCGGAAAAGGGCGAGTCTGTTTGGACGGGAAGCCATGATGAAGCGGCACTGGAAGCGGGAATTTTTCGAACCTATCAAGACAAGAATTTGCGTTACTCGCAAATGGCTGCGCTGTCCATGTTCGAAGAAAAAAATACCGGCAGCAATCTGCCCGCGCAAATTGATATTCATGCTGTTCCCGGTTCAGAATACCATTTTCTTTTCTTGGCCAAAGGGGGCGGTTCCGCCAACAAAACCTACCTGTTCCAAGAAACCAAATCCTTGTTGAATGAGAAGTCCCTTGAAAAATTTCTTCGCGAGAAACTATTCGCGTTGGGTACGGCTGCATGTCCGCCCTATCACCTGGCAGTGGTCATAGGCGGCACCTCCGGGGAAGCCACGCTTAAAGCTGTAAAGTTGGCTTCAGCGGGTTATTATGATTCCCTGCCCATGGGAGCCACAGGAGCTGGACAAGCCTTTCGCGATGCGGAGTGGGAAGAGCGCATTCTGCAAATGGCTCAGGAAAGCCGTATTGGGGCCCAGTTTGGAGGCAAGTATTTTGTGCATGATGTGCGCGTATTGCGCTTGCCTCGGCATGCTGCCTCGTGTCCGGTGGGTATTGGAGTCAGTTGCAGCGCGGATCGCAATATCAAGGGGAAAATCACGCGCGATGGAATCTTCGTCGAACAATTGGAAACAGATCCGGGACGATTTCTAGCCGATTACAACTCCGTAACATCACAGCAGCCCGTCGCAATTGATCTCAATCGGCCTATGTCTGAGATTCTTGCAAGCCTATCCAAACATCCCATCAAAACCAGGCTCAGCTTAAGTGGTCCCCTAATTGTCGCCAGGGATGTGGCTCATGCCAAAATCAGCCAACTGCTGGCTTCGGGTGGATCCATGCCGCAATATTTTAAGGACCATCCCGTCTATTATGCTGGGCCAGCTAAAACCCCGGAAGGCATGGCCTCCGGCAGCTTCGGACCCACTACGGCCGGTCGAATGGACGGCTATGTTGATGCATTCATGGCACAGGGTGGTTCGATGGTGATGCTCGCTAAGGGAAATCGATCCCCGGTTGTGCGAGAAGCTTGCGCCAAGCACAAAGGCTTCTATTTGGGATCCATTGGTGGGCCCGCCGCCATCCTGGCCAAGGAAAACATTCTCAAAGTTGAGGTTTTAGATTTCCCGGAACTGGGCATGGAGGCTGTGCGTCGAATATGGGTTAAGGACTTTCCAGCTTTTATCGTTGTCGATGACAAGGGCAATGACTTTTTCAAAGGTATGGGGAGCAAGGAATAATTTTGAAATCCCAACCAACGGCACCTCTAAAGATTTGTTTCGTCCTATCCTCCATAGGTGGCCCGCGCATGCTCAACCCACTGTTTTCCGGCACTTTAAAACAGGACGTGGCTTATATCGTTATACAACGCTTGGCCGGACCGGGCCTGCTCGATGTTTTAGTGGAGTGTCTACGCGAAGAGCTAAACGTTAGAACCATGGTGGCGGGTCATTCCCTGCACCTGCAAGGCGGCATACTTCACTTTCTTCCCAATGAGCGTCATTATGCGTTCAAGGGGGACAAGCTTGTGGCGGTGGAGCTACCTGGCAAGGCCGAGCTTAGCCTGGATCATCTGTTTAAGTCGGTGCTGGATTTTCCCAATGCCTGCGCGGTAGTGGTACTTTCCGGCATGCTTACTGATGAAGACGGCTTGGCCGGACTCGCCGAGCTTAAAAAGAGAGGCGTGCACATCCTCGGCGCATTGGAAAATCAAACGCCCGTTTTCGATATGATCGAACAGCTGCGCACCTTAGGAC
>JAYSRH010000516.1:0-6398 GCA_043721115.1 Fibrobacteria bacterium
TTGAAGCTGGTAGTATTGACATTGTAAGAAATAACCCAATCTCCATTTGCAGACAGACTGGGATGCGCTTTGGCATTGTAAGTGTATATAGAATCTGCCTGACTCCACTCCGGCGCCAGATAAACATTTTGGCGGGCCGTAAACGGTCCCACTGGACTCTCACCTATTCTGATATAAAGATTGGGCTCCAGAGACATAGATACTAATAGATATTTCCCTTTTAGCAAACCTTGCGCGACTGGCGTAACGCTCAGTTCGGATCCCCCTTCACCTAAGGCTGCTGAAGTGCCAATATCCGCGTTCCAGGTTTTCCCATCCCAAAAACGCCAGCGCGTAGAATCTTCAATAGAGTCGACAGGGATGCGCGCAACGCATAAGGGTTGGCCGCCATAGGCATAGACGTAACCATCCGGTGTCGGAGCACCTGCTTCAAGGGTATTGGGCATGACACCGTTACCAAAACTAACCGTTTTGCTTCCTGTCTTAGAGTAGAGCGGAACATCCATTTGGTTTTGCTTGGAAAGATCTGGCTCACCGTCTATCCCCAACGGAATCTTTATCAATGCTGTCCCTGAAGTCCTAAATTTGAATCCAGGCGTACCTGCCGAATCCGCGGTTTCCACCAAGGTGAAAATGTAGACGTTATTATTATGGCAAAAACCATCCTGCAACCAATACCAATTTGATTTTCCACGCGTGTTCGGAGTATTTGGAACAAATACAGATTTGGCCAATCCCATTGTGTCTTTGCCCCATAGAAAACGCATTTTAGATGAATCTGGTAACAGACCATCCAGAATGGCCAATGAATTATTAATCATGCGGGTATTTTTGCGTGCTCCATTCGCATCAACCTGTCCAATGAAGGTATCGCTAAAAAGGAACAGCGTTTTAGAATGATCCACTCTATCTGGACCTTCAATGCCAGATAGCGGGATGGAAAAAATTCCGTCGGCTCCGGTCCATCCATCCGTACGTGTTAACAGGCGAGTCCAATCGGTGGCCTTGGAAACAGAAACGGACACCGACGACTGTGCAGAAGAGTTTATGGGTAAAATCAGTAATCCACCAAGGCCGAGACAACTCAGGCAGTGCTTCGACATCCACATTTTTCACCCTCCGCTGGTCATTGTACCATTTCTTCGACAGCACCCATCTTTCGCAACCAGCGGTAGTGGGACGCCAATCCTGCAGTGTACGAAGCATGCTGTGAATAGCGCACACCAAATTCCAGGCAAGTCGACTCCACCAGCTCGGCGATAGCCGGGTAGTTGACATGACAAATCCTTGGGAAAAGGTGATGCTCAATCTGGAAATTTAAGCATCCAACAAACCACCCTATCACACGATTGTGGCGAGCGTAGTCTACCGTTGTTTCAACCTGATGAACAGCCCATGTGTTTTCAATACCGCCGGTGTGAGGCTGGGGTAAAACGAATTCTGCTTGCTCCACGACATGAACCACCTGAAATACCAAACTAAGTGTGAGGCCAGTGATCACGGCAACGATTCCATAAAATAATATTACCACCCAAAATGGGTGGAACAGTACGGGAATTGCAAAGGCAAAGGTGAAAAAAGAAACCTTACCTCCAATAAATAAAACAATTTCCCAACCTCTAGGCCTTGGGATGGAATGGCTGCCAATTCGTGCCGTATAGATGTCCCGGAAATCATCATAGAGCAGCCATTTGATGGCCAGAAAACCATATAACGGCCAAAGGTATAAATGCTGCCAACGTTGAAATCTGAGGTGTTTTTGGTGGGGGCTTAAGCGTCCAAAAAAGCCTAAATCGATGTCCGCATCATGACCAGCAATATTGACATAAGTATGATGGAAGATGTCGTGCTTCCAATGCCAAATGTAAGAGCTGCCGCCAATTAAATCCAATGTCATCGCCATCAGTTTGTTGATCCAAGAATGGGAGGAATATCCTTGATGCGAGCCATCGTGCTGGATATTAAAACCCACCTCGGCTATAGTAAGACCAAGGAGTATTGCCAATGGAAGCGCCTGCCACCATGTTCTGGCGTAAAATACAATTAGGCAGTAACCGGCCACAAGTAAGGAAAGAATAATCGCCGATTTCAAGTACATTTTCGGGCAATCACGTTGGGCACGCCCAGTATCGCGAAAAAAAGCTTCTACTCGAGTACGGAGTTCGGATTGAAAATCATCAGCCTTTCCAAATTTCAGTTTCGTTTCGATGTAGCCATCCAATCCGCCTTTTCTGAAAGTTCCTTCCGAAAGGAAACGAATTGGGATGCGTCCGGTTGGTATCGCGCTTCACAGTTAAAAAATATCTCGTCACTCATGCATTCTCTGTTATGGAGAGGATCAGGCAATAAACCGATGGGTTAACACCATAGGTAAATCAGAGGCACTTGCCAATCAGTAGCTCGTTTTCCTACCCCAAATGTTTTTTTAGCATGTTCGTTAAATTGGCCAATATTAAAGGTTTGGTCAGAAAATCATCGATCCCAGCAGCTGCGCCTTTTTTCCTGTCCTCATCCTGAATATTCGCTGTTAAGGCAATAATAAGGAGCCTCTTGTCGGTCTGTACTTTACTTCGGAGAATACGGGTAGCTTCGAAGCCGTCCATCACAGGCATTTGTAAATCCATGAATATAATATCGAAGTATGCGCCGGCCACGGCATTCACGCCTTGAAACCCATCATTGACAACCGTAGTCTCAAATCCGTATAGCCCTAAAATATGCGCGATTATAATCTGGTTGTTTAAATTGTCTTCAACAATTAAAGCCTTTTTTCCACGATAGTTTACAGAATTTAATGGGGCAGGATTTTCAGCTAGCGGAAGATTGGGTTTGGCTCCCTTTAATAACCGACAGGAAAAGTTAAAAACACTTCCGATTTTCGGCGTAGACTGGACGGACAATTTCCCACCCATGGCTAGGGCTATTTGTTTGCTTATGGCAAGACCAAGCCCAGTCCCCCCGAACTCTCGCGTAATTGTAGAATCTGCTTGGGTAAAGGGATGGAATAATATTTGAATAGTTTCCTCGCTCATGCCTATGCCTGTGTCCGCTACGGTTACTAAAACATTGCACTCGGCGCTTGTTTCACTCAACTTCTTGAGTGTGATGCGTATGCCACCCATTTTGGTAAATTTTATGGCGTTGTTCACAAGGTTTAAAACCACTTGCCGAAACCGGGTTTCATCACCGACCACCCAAATTGGAGATGCCTCGCCGATAGCCAGCTCAAGGGTTAGAGATTTATCGTCCGCCATTTTATCAAACATGCTTTTGGAATTTCTTAGGGTATCATTGAGGTTAAATGACTTTTGCTCTAACTCTAATTTTCCTGCCGTCATTTTCGAAAAATCCAGAATATCATTCAGAATTTGCATGAGATGGCCGCTCGAAGATTCCATTAATTCCAGGTGAGATTTTTGTTTCTCAGAGGGGGAAGTTGAATTTAAAAGTTGGATGCCGCCAAAAATTCCATTCATGGGTGTCCGAATTTCATGACTCATAATGGCTAGAAACTGACTTTTGGCGCGATCACTGCTTTCCGCCGCAAGCTTTGCCCGCTCTAACTTGATTCCACTGGATTGTTCCAAAATTGTAAAAAGTAAGGAACAGGAAAAGAGCATACCCGCGGTGGTAAAGGATATGGCAGGGCTCATAATATGGAAGGCCCAAGGTTCAAAATGGGTTGGGGGGATGATCCATACCCCCTTCCAGACCAATAAGCTCCACAATATAAAAGGCTGTGATACACAAAACGCAATGCTCCGCCATTCCGATAAACGAAAAAGCATGAGTGGGGAAACCAAGGTGAAAAAAAAGACATTTTGAATCGAAGTTTCCATCCCTATGGATGCGGTGTATAGGTAGACATTCAAATTAAGTACAGTAGTCAATAGGATTCGCGAGGCCGTTGTAAAACCAAGTCGGTTGATTTGAGGAATGCAAAGGAAAAACAAAGTGAGTGGATGCACCAAGCTGGAAAGCCAGGTCGCCCCCAAGGCTTTAAAGATCCAGTAATAGGGGAAAGTAATTAAGGCATGGGAATAGGAGGCAAAGTTGGAGATGATGATGTTACGGGCATGGCGGGGATCCATGCCAGGTGTGATGCCAAAACTGCCAATAGCGCTTATCGCGGATGGAATTCGATTCCAAATTTTTGGTGCGGACAAATCTGTGCTGCTAATCAATCTCAGCTCCATTACTTCCACCGTTTAAAATGGCTAGGTAAACAATAATACGATGGCCTGGGCGGTAAGAATCCGGAGAAACATAACTAGGGCATATACACTGGCATAGGTTATGGCAGGGGCGTCAGAATTAGCGATTTGAGTGGCAAAAGAAAGGGCTGGCGGATCGGTCATACTACCAGCCAATAATCCGCAAAGGGACATAAAATTAATTCTGAACATCGCACGCGCGACGAAACCTATAATGAACAGTGGTACGGCTGTGATCAAAACAGCCAAGCCCATCCAAATCAAGCCATCCCCGTGGATTAAAGTTTCCACAAAGTGTCCGCCGGATTTAATTCCAACGCACGCTAAAAATAATGTAATGCCTACTTCGCGAAGTATTAGGTTGGCGCTCTGAGGCAAGTACCAGACAATTGGGCCGATACGGGCAAAGCGGCTTAAAACAATGGCGACCAATAATGGCCCCCCTGCCAAACCCAATTTTACCGGTGCTGGAATACCCGGAATGGATATCGGTATGCTACCCAGAAGTACACCAAGAATGATTCCGAAAAACACTGGCATAATATTTGGATGCCTAAGTTGTTTCATAGAGTCGCCCAGTTGTGCCGCAACTTTTAAAATTGAGGCTTCCTCACCGACGACAGTTAAGCGGTCTCCGAAGCATAATTCCGTACGCGCTTTGGCAACTATTTGGATGCCGGCCCGATTGACACGTGTAATCGCCACGCCATAGGTATTCATTAGGTCCAACGCTCTTATCGTCTTGCCAACGGCCTCTCCGCGAGTGATCAAAATGCTTCGTGATGTCAACTCGCTTTCCACATTGCGAATGTCCCGCTTGGTTATTTCACCTACCAAAATAGCGAGCTTTTCTGCGTTTTCCTTGGTGCATACGACATGTAGGATATCCCCCACATTTATTTTCGTATCCGCTGAGGGCACCACGATATGATTTCCGTGCATGAGCCGTGATACCACGAAATCCGCCTGGACCATGGAGGACAATTTCCGAATGTCCACCCCGGCGAGACGCGGATTCGAAACCACGATGTTATAGTTCTCCGCAACTGGGGAAGCCTTCGATTCCACCTGTTCGTATGAGTCCACTTCGCTTTTTGGGGAAATCCGAAAAGCAATGCGCAAGAAAACCATGGTAAGAATTGTGCCAAGGATTCCAAAGGGATAGGCCACTGCATAGGCCATACCGGATACTTCAGCCGAATTAAGCATATCCGGCAGGCGTTCATGCAAGGCTTGTTGCGCAGCGCCTAAACCGGGGGTATTGGTAACGGCACCGGAAAGCAAGCCGACAACTACAGGGATGGGTAAATGGGCAAAGAAATGCAACCCCATAGCCACCAAAACGCCAAGGAAAACCACTCCCCCTGCCAACGTATTCAATAGCAATCCCTGTTTGCGCAATGAGCCAAAAAAACTGGGGCCGACTTGCATACCAATGGTGTAAACAAATAGTATCAGCCCAAACTCTCTAGCAAAATCCAGGATTGCCGGTTCAACCCCCAACCCATAATGACCGAAAGCCAATCCGGAAAACAAGACGCCGGCAATGCCGAGACTTATGCCAAAAAATCGTATGCGCCCAAACGCGACGCCCAAAGTAATCACCATGCTTAAAACAAAAATTGCATGCGCTATGGAATGCCCAAAAATTAAATCTTTAAGCCAAATCATCGCTATAACTCCCTAACAAGTATGTTTCGAAAGGTAGCTAAAGCTTTTCCTTCCGCCGGCTTCTTGAATGAATGAGACTCGGGCTCTAAGGAAAGCTCCAGGGACAGCATTTGTCTCCATTCAGGTGCATCCGATAGCTATTATTGAAGCGCGGCGCAGCAGCTTTCAGCGCCACACTGGGACGGCATGTCGGCTAAACTGTATTTCAGCAATTCTCCTTCCATCCTATTGGAAAAGCTTTCCCAAAATTTGAATTGGAGCGACCCGTTCCACTCACCGCATATCGCTACGCCCACACCTGCCATGAAACGCTGGATACAGATGCACCTAGCCGAAAAGCGCGGCATCCTGGCTAATGTGGATTTCCAAAGATTGGAACTGATGCTGTGGCAGCGGCTGGAAATGCTGGACACGGAGCATCGCGTCGCTTTTCGAAAACCAGCCAAACTTTTGGACGAGCAGGGCCTGCAGCTTTTGATCCTCGGTTTGCTTCAGAACCATCCACCGGAAGCT
>JAYSRH010000517.1:0-2534 GCA_043721115.1 Fibrobacteria bacterium
GATGCATAAGTCAGCAAATGCGTGACTTGTCTGGGTGAAATCCAGTTGTAACGGGAAAGTCCATTGCCATCTTTGAAATGGAACTCGGCCGGTGGAAAACCCAATGTGGTTAAATAGGTGTTGACGACGACGAGACCTCCTCGCCAATCCCCGGATGGGCCCTTGGATTTGCCTATCAAGGCCAAGAGCTGTGCGGCATAGGTGTTGTCGCTTTTCTGATTGGTGTGCCGGATGAGTTGGCTTAATGGGGGAGAGATGCGTTTGCTCTCCGGAACAGGCACAGGCACTAAAGACTGGACGGATATGCGGTTTGGCAAAACACTGGAATCACCGCAGGCACGATTCCCATTTAAAATGGAAAGGCCATGGGCTGTCAGAAAATCGTGAAACTCCCGCGCGCATGTCCAGGCTGGGTTGGGCAGGCTCCCCTTGATCGAAAAGGACCGTGGACCTGCTGGATAGGTGCCGCGCAGTTCTCGTACTGAACTGGGAAAACCGCCTAAAATGAAAGCGGAATCTTTGCTGGTTGTGGACCCAGTTAAAAGATGATTTCGAAAAGTTGCAATACCGGTATGCATGGGCCAGGTGTTTTGCAGGTCTACCGGTTTGCCCGGGGTAGGCGATCCATTGAAATTTAAACTATACAGATTAGCGTTAAAACTCAGACCCGAAACATTGCCAGCATAATAATTACCGGCATCTTCCCAAAGCATGGCAGGGTTGGGCCCCTCTTCAATCAAGTAGGATCCATCGCCCTCCACACAACCCTTAACTTGGCGAAGTCCCAGCTTCTTAAGCGCCAGAAGCCAAGAATTAAAAATAACTGCCTGGCTCCGATCCTCCGCGAACTGAACGTCACCAAAGGTGGGATCGCCGCCGCCCTTAATAATCAAATCACCTTGGAGCGTTTCCCCTTGCAGACTTCCCGAGTACAGGAGTTCAGTGGCAAAAGTTTTATCGGCACCCAATAGGTCGAGTGCTATCCAAGTGGTAAACAGCTTTTGAATGGAACCGGGGATAAAATTTTTATCGGCATCCCGCGCATCCAACACGCTATCGTTGGCAACGTCGAGTAAAGACCAGCCGAGTTGCGCGCCTTCAATCGGTGAAAACCCTTTTTCGAGAGACGCGGAAAATCCCAGGAGAGGTATGGCAAGGAGAATCCAGAACTTGTCTTTAGAGGAGTTCACGACCACAAATTTAAGTTATATCCACCGACTCCACATGGAATAGATCCCCCTTCCAGTCTGCCTTGGATGTAAATTTAAACCATGGAACGTGCAGCAGCGATTACCCAGGATGCAAAATCAAGCAAGGGATGGGAAGCGTACTTATGATTGAAAACGGGCAGCCGATTCAAACGCCACCGAAAATTGGGATGGCTCAGATGGAAATTCAGCCGGGCGCGCCTTCTGTCAATGGGGCCCGCATGCTTGACATTCTGACCGAGGCTCGTGGACTGGGGGTGGATATTTTGGTCTTTCCGGAGATGTGCATTCCCGGTTATTTGCTGGGGGACATGTGGGAGCGCAATGCCTTCCTGCGCGAATGTGAACTTTGGTCCGACCGTATCATTGCCGCTACCCAGGGACCTGGACCCACTGTTGTTTTTGGCACCGTGATCGCCGATTGGAAATGTAAGGGTGAGGATGGCCGCGTTCGAAAATACAACGGCTATATTGTGGCCCAGAACGGCCAAGCCGTACAGCATCCTGGGTTACACAGAAGTTACGGCATCAAAACCCTGCTTCCCAACTACCGGGAATTCGAGGAGTCACGGCATTTCTATGACACTCGGAAGCTGGCTTTGGAAGTCCAAGTTCCTTGGGATTCGTTCTTAGAGCCCATACCCATTCCGCTGCAGGGCCGGGATTGGAAAGCTGGAATTCTGCTTTGCGAAGATGCCTGGGAAGCGGATTATGCACAGAAGCCTCTGGAAGTATTGGGGCGCAAGGGCTGTGACTTTTTACTCAATTTAAGTTGTTCCCCTTTTACGCAAGGCAAGAACGAAAAACGTAGGCGGGTTTTTGAGAGTCGGGTTCGTGCGATCGGTGTCCCACTTTACTATGTAAACGGCGTCAGCTTGCAAAACAATGCCAAGACACTGTACACCTTCGATGGCCGTAGTACCGCATATGGACCGGACGGCGTAGTAATTGCGGAAATGCCGGCTTTTGCGGACGATTTGCTGGTGTTGCCGCTCGCAATTGAAAAGCCATTAGCTTCTACCCCAGCCCCACTTACCTCCCAACCATCTGCCCTGACTGTTCCTTCCCACCGCATCGGGGAAATCCATCAAGCATTACGCTATGCCGCCAAACAGTTTTTGGCTTCCATCGGTCAGAGTAAAGTTGTCATTGGTATATCCGGTGGCATCGACAGTGCTGTTGCTGCGGCACTGTATAGGGAAATATTGCCTCCGGAAAACCTGCTCCTGGTCAATATGCCGAGCCATTTCAACAGCGTCACCACGCGCAAACTTGCGCAGGCCGTGGCCGCAAACCTGGGCTGCTTGTATGCTGAGGTTCCGATTG
>JAYSRH010000518.1:0-2528 GCA_043721115.1 Fibrobacteria bacterium
TAGGGCTCGTCCGGTTTAAGTGCATGCACGGGCATACTGCGTGTCATTTCACCTTGTCCGATAAAGTGATCGATCTTCCCATCGGAGTCGCAAGTGATATCCTGCAGGGTTGCAAATTGGGTTGGCTCTTCATCGAGTCTCTGCAAGGGCAACACTGGAAAGATTTGATCAAAGGCCCAGGAATCCGGCAGCGATTGGAATAACGAGAAATTACAGAAATATTTTTCAGTGAGTAATTTGGCGATGCCGGTCAATTCCGTAGGAAAGTGTTTCATTTCCCGAGCTTGACGATCAACCTTTTGAGCCAAGGACCAGAAAAGTCGCTCAGCCATAGCCCGGGTTTTCAGATCAATAATTCCGAGATTAAATCGCTCGAGCACTTCTTCACGGAGTTGTATGGCATCGTGCCAGGTTTCCAGCATATTGTTATGCCCAAGGTTTTTATAGAGCGTGTGCATCTCGCGCAAGGTTTCATGGTCTTTGTCGCCGATGACATGCGCCTGATCGTCCCAAAATGGAGGTTTGCCCACTTCCAAAACATTGAAAACCAAAATGGAATGATGAGCTGTCAGTGCCCGGCCGGATTCTGCGATAATGTTGGGGTGGGGTAGATTGTGTTTATCGGACACTTGGCAAATGGTGTAGATGACGTCGTTGGCATATTCCTGGATGGTGTAGTTGACGCTGCTGTTTCCGGTGGAACGGGTACCGTCGTAGTCGACTCCAAGCCCGCCGCCGATATCGACGAAATCGATTTTGAAGCCCATCATCTGGATCTGAGCAAAGAATTGGGCAATTTCCCGCAAGCCGGATTTAATTTTTCGGATGTTGGTTATTTGGCTGCCAAGATGAAAATGGATCAGCTTGATGCAATGGTCGATGCCTTCTGCTTTTGCGAAGTCGAGGGCTTCCAGAAGTTCAGATGAGTTTAACCCAAACTTGCTTTGGTCGCCGCCGGATTCTTCCCATTTTCCGCTTCCGCTACTGGCCAACTTCACGCGTATTCCAATATTGGGGGAAACCCCCAGGCGCGTCGCAAGGTTTTTGATTAGTCGTAGCTCGTTCAGTTTTTCCACTACGACGAAAATCTTTTTGCCCATTTTTTGGGCCAGCATAGCCAACTCAATGAACTCCTCATCCTTGTATCCATTACAGATAATCAGGGATTCCGGGTTGTCCATGATGGCGAGTACAGCATGTAGCTCAGGTTTGGAACCCGCTTCCAGGCCGATATTGAACTTTTTGCCATGGCGAACGATTTCTTCCAACACGGGTCGTTGCTGATTGACCTTGATAGGGTACACGTTGTAGTACTTGCCCTTATAGCCATATTCCTTGGAGGCGGTGTCGAAGCATTGGGAAATTTCTTCAATTCGATCGTCGAGAATATCCGGAAAGCGCAGGAGCACGGGCAGGGCAATGTCTCGAAAGGTCAACTCGTCCACGATCTCTTTTAAGTCGATCTGGTACCCTTTTTCCTTTTGGGGACTGACGGTTGCATGGCCTTTTTCGTTTACTCCGAAATAGCCGATTCCCCAACCATTAAGGTTGTATAGCTCGCTTGAATCCTCAATCCGCCACTTGCGCATCGCGTTCCTATCACCATAATTGTGTAGGACAGCAACTTAATAATTTTCCGTGGAATCGGCCTGAAAACAAAGTGGAAGCAGGGGTTTTCTATGCGCACCTATTGCTGTTTTCGCATTCTGTTCAGGGCCACTGCAGCTGAGCTGACACCTGATAAATGGAAGAACCTAAGTCGTGGTGTCGGAAGGCGTAATGCAGGGATGCCCACCGGTAGGCAAGGGACGCTCCGGCGCTCAAATAGTCGTCATCCACTCCGGCCCTGAGAAAAAGCAAATCATGAAACCCCCATTCCATCCCTGTAGCCGGATATTTCCCCTGTTCTGATTTCTGCGTAAATCCGATTGCCAAGGTACTTTTCCAGCGTGGAAAGCCTTCCTCCCAACTACCCGAAAAATGCCAACGACGGGAAAGGCCTTCATATACCGATACATTGCTGAATTCACTTTTTTGTTTTGTGGGCAGCAGTTCAAATCCGCTAGCCTGAAACTTTATATTCCGGTCGGAAAGGTGAGTAATGGGATCGTAGCCCCACATAAACTTTACGGCCATACCCGCATCAACATTCAAGTTTTGCGAAAGGTAATCGCCGCCTTCCAATTCCTCATAAAAATATTTTGTTGTTATACCCATGCTCACTTGTACCGGGATGGGCCGACTGGAAATATCGATGCGAGGGAATTCCAAATCGTATTTCCGCATAAAATTAATGTTGGTCATATAGACCATATCCTGCATTTGCGGGCAGCCAGTACAAGGAAGCGGCCGAAAACTGGGGTCGTTCAAGCGATCCTCGCGCGTGCCCCTAAGTAGCGGCAGCAAGGAAATATCAGATGTGGCGACGGTCTGACCAAATACGTTAATCAGCGTACGCGGGTCCAGGGCGTAGGTAAACGCCCCATTTAAATTTTGGCTCAAACCTCCAAACATGGGTAAAGTGGCCA